>CAZWSK010000031.1:0-19379 GCA_964636445.1 uncultured Chloracidobacterium sp. | reverse complement strand
ACTACATCGCACCCGACCTCGTTGAACCCGGCCGTCAACAGCTCGCAGAATCGCGGGCTGCTCTCGCGGGCGTCGTATCCGATGGCTATGCGCTTCGCATTATTTTGCCGGAAGAAAGTTCCGATCGCGCGGCCCAGCACGGCGACCGTGTCGTCGGTCAGGTGTGTGCCGACGATGCCGCGAATGTCATATTCCCTGAAAATGTTGGTGTCCATGGGTCGAGCTTTATTCTCACAGCAAAGCCCGCCGTGAGGCAAATGCCCGTTTTTGCTATACTTCTGAGCTTGCGATTGGCAACAAGTGCCGCCCCCGCGGCATCAGATTCTATGCCTCTCGTTTCGCAAAGGTATGAAGCGTTTTTTTGGTCTAACTAGTCTACTGCTGTGTATCGCTGCGGCCGGTCTGGCACAGCAGCCGTCGCCGACGCCCCCGCAGGGCGACGATCCGGGCGCAACAAAAGTGTTCGAGGTCCGACTGCCGGTCACGGTAACGCTGAAAAAGGAACTCATCACGGGCCTCTCGAAGAATGACTTCGCCATCTTTGAGGACGGTGTGCAGCAAGAGGTCACGTTCTTTTCTGATGAAAAGACCAACCCGCCCGTATTCGTCGGCGTTCTGATGGACACATCGCCATCGACCGCCGGCAAGCTCGGATTCTCCAAAGAGGCGGCAATGAACTTCCTTCACGGCGTCATCAGACTCCGAAAGGATAAAGCCGCCTTTATGACCTTTGATCATGAGATCAACCTGATGCAGGATTTCACCGACAAGCTCGACCTGCTGCAGCGGGCGGTCGACAAGGTCAAGAAAACCGGCTCTCAGACGGCACTTTACGACGCCGTCTGGCAGTTCACGGACGAGAAGTTGAGAACCATTCCCGGCCGCCGCGTGATCGTCATCATTACGGACGGTGATGACACATTCAGCCGGGCTAACCTACAGGATGCAATAGATTTAGCTCAGCGGACTGAGACCACGATCTTCGGTATTTCGACGAAGGCGGGCTTTCTCGGGAGCGTTCCGGGCGTTGAGGTCGGCACGGTGAAGGACCGCGGTGACAAAATGCTCACAGAGCTGTGCGAGCAGACCGGCGGCGAAGCGTTTTTTACAGGTGACATGCTCGCGCTAGAGAGGGCCTTCAAGAAGATCTCGGACGAACTCAGGACGCAGTATCTGATCACCTACCGACCGGCTGATCAAGATTACGACGGGCGCGTCCGAAAGGTCGAGGTGCGGCTTACCGACAAGGAAAAGGCCGCAAAATATAAGATCAGGACCAAGACAAGCTATCGTGCCATTCGCGACAGTTTGAAGTAGGTGTCAATGCGTTACAAGCTATCCATCGTTGTTGCCGGCGTGCTCGCGGCGTTTGTTTTGCTAGGATATTTGCCGATCGCCGACGCGCAGCAATCGACGCCGAACCCGCCGAGCGGCACCGCGTCGCCGACGCCACCGCCGATCGATGACGACGAGATCATCAAGATCGATGCCGAGGTCGTAAACGTTCTGTTTACAGCACAGGACAACAACAAACGCCTGCTGACGACGCTCAAGCAGGAGGATGTTCGGATCCTCGAAAACGACCAGCCGCAGGAGATCTCGACATTCTCGCGACAGGTCGATCTGCCACTGAGTCTTGCGATCCTCATAGACACGAGCGCTTCGCAGGAAAGAACCCTGCCGGAGGAAAAGGCGGCCGCGGTCTCGTTTCTCGAGACGGTCATTCGCCCGTCAAAAGACGAGGTTTGCGTGGTCTCGTTCACTGGCGAGGCCACGTTGGAGCAGGGCATGACGAATAATCTCGCCCGGCTGCGCCGGTCGATCGACGGCGTTCGTTTCGTGCCGCCATCGGGCTACATCGGCGGCGGCGTGTTGGCCGGCGGCACGCCGCCGATTTCCGGCGATAACCAGATGATCCAGGGCACTACGGCCATCTGGGACGCGATCTGGATAACATCTGATGAGATCCTGGGGCCCGCCCCGGACAGGACACGGAGGGCAATAATCCTATTGTCGGACGGGGTTAATACCTCCGGAAAAAAGAAGCTCGACGAGGCCGTGCAGGCAGCCCTGAGGGCCGAGGCCATCGTTTATTCGATCGGTATTGGCGACAACTATTACAGCGGCGTTGATAAAAGCACGTTACGGAAGATCTCAGAAAGAACCGGAGGACGGGCCTATTTCCCGCGTGACGAGCGGGAATTAAGAGATGCCTTCAGACAGATCCAGGACGAGATGCGCTCGCAGTATCTGCTCGCTTACGAGCCCTCAAATCAGCTCCGGGATGGGTCGTACCGCCGCATCGAGATACAGATCACGAATCCCCAGCTCGTTAAGGAAAAGGTCAAGGTAACCCATCGCCAAGGCTATTTTGCCAAGTCAGGCGCTAAGAAGTAAGACTCCCACAGTATTCTTTTCTTCCGAAAAACGGCCCCCCAGAGGGCCGTTTTTGTTCGAGTCCGGAGGCTCCTTTGTCTGAGTCACCCACCCCAGTTTGGTAGAGGAAAACACCGGAATTGGTAGAGACAAACCGCGAGATTGGTAGAGATAAACCCCACATTGGTCGAATGTCCACTTTGCCGTCCCTCGTCCCTTGCCCCCTCGGCCCTCATCCCTGGCTGAGGTATGACCATCTGCCATTTCATATGACCTGCCTGCATAAAAAACGGACCATTTCCCGCGACCTTTTCGGCGCGAAGTACGGCCACGGACATCGAAGACAGGGCCGACAATGCGTGGTTGACGGACACGGCAGAAACGGAGGAGAAGAAACGGAGGAGAAAGGCGAGGTCAGTATGCGAAGATCTCCACCTTTTTTACTTCACCTCGCTTGAGCCTGATAACCCAAATCACACCGTACTCAACGTCAGGCATCTGGCGGAACACTTCTTTTTTTGCAAGCATATTCGCTAGGAATGGAATGGTGTTGCTGTGCCCGACGACGAGGAAGTGACGTCTGCGGCTCGCAAGGATGTGGTCGATCAGTTCCTGGTGATCTGAGGAGTTATATATCTGGACCTGCTTTCGGCGGCGTAGAGCGACCGGCTCGGCAGTTTGCCTCGTCCGGCGGGTGTTCGTCGAAAATATCTCGTAGGGTTTGAATCGCCGCACTGCCCGTTCGAGCTTTTTCGCGCGTTCTAGTCCCGCAACGGAGAGGCCCGCGTCCGGATCGTTGGCGTCGGCGGTGTTCTTTTCCGCGTGGCGAACGAGCACGATCGTCTTTGACTGCGCGCTTGAGTGGGCGGCAAAACCGGCTATCAGTAGAAAGATGGTAAAAATTTGATCGAGCCCGTTCTTCATGAACACCAACTGCAACGTTCCGGCCAGAGCAAATTTACCAAATCGCGGTATGTTCTGCTAAACTCGCACAAACCCAATCCACGGAGCATCAAGCATGAGCGAACAGGAAACCGAACGACTCTCCGGCGACGCGTATGAGCGCGACATGGCGACCGATCTCGATGATAAGACGCCGGACATGCCGAAAGGGATAGCGCTTCACACCAAGATCCTCATCGGCCTGCTCGTCGGGATCGTTGCCGGTGTGGCCGCAAATCAGATCTGGGGCGGTTCGCATCCGGGCGTGGCATGGACGATCTCGAACATCACGCAGCCGATAGGCACGCTGTTTCTCAATCTTCTCTTGATGATCGTCGTGCCGCTTGTATTTTCTTCGCTCGTGGTTGGGGTAGCGGGCATCGGCGACATACGAAAGCTCGGCCGTATAGGCCTTAAATCCTTCGCCTACTGCCTGATCATCTCGGCGATCTCGGTCGTGATAGGCCTGGGACTGGCCAACACCATCCGACCCGGTGAAAGGCTCGATCCTGAGGTCAAGGCCCAGCTCGAACAAAAATACTCGAGCGACGCTGCCTCCCGAACCGCGGCGCAAAAGAAGGCGGACGAGGCCTCGAAGAGCGATTCGCCCCTCATGCAGGCCGTGAAGACAATCGTCCCCAAAAGCGTCTTTAATTCGATCGCGGGTGAGAATCCGAACATGCTGCATATCATGTTCTTTGCGCTTATCATCGGCGTCGCGATAACGCTATTACCGGGTACGGTCTCGGCTCCTTGGGTGAGCTTGATGGAATCGCTCTTCGCGATCACCTCAAAGATCATCGATATAATAATGAAGTTTGCACCCTACGCGGTGGCGTGTCTGATCTTCAGTAATATTGCGGTGTTCGGGCTGGAACTCCTGCGATCGCTCGGTTGGTTCGTCGCTACGGTGCTGCTCGGGCTCGGCCTGCATTTCTTTGGCGTTTATTCGCTGTCAGTTTGGTTTCTCTCGCGCATTAATCCGATCGAGTTCTTTAAGCGTGTCCGCACCGTCATCGTCACGGCGTTTTCCACATCGTCATCGAATGCGACGCTCCCCACCGCGCTTCGAGTCTCGCATGAGAATCTCGGCGTGCCGAAGGAGATCAACAGCTTTGTCCTTACCGTCGGGGCGACGGCAAATCAGAACGGCACAGCACTCTACGAGGGCGTGACCGTCCTTTTTATCGCGCAGCTTGCGGGTGTGCCGCTGACGCTTAGCGTTCAGTTGATGGTCGTTTATATGGCGATCCTGGGCGGCATTGGTACCGCAGGGGTTCCGTCAGGTTCTATACCATTCATCATCGGCATCCTTGCGATGATAGGCATCGATCCGGCTTTGATCGCGATCATTCTAGGCGTGGATAGAATTCTCGATATGTGCCGCACGACGCTCAACGTTGTCGGCGATATCACGGCCGCAACTTTTGTAGCGAGGAGCGAAGGGCACGAGCTATTGCAAGCTCCTGAAGCAGCAGGCATCGGCTAAATATGTTTCCGATCGGCGACGACAATACCGGACGTCATCTTACGCCCGTCGTGAACTGGGCGATCATCGGCATCAACGTGCTTGTCTTCCTGCTGCTGCAGCAGTTGGGCAGCAACGAACCATTTACCTACGCCTTCTCGCTCGTCCCACAGGAGATCGTGAACGGGACCGATCTTACGGGCCTGCAAACAGTGCGCGATACGTTTGGGAACGTGGGCCAGGTACTTCATTACCCGACGCCGCTGCCGGTGTATTTCAATTTCCTGAGCTCGATGTTCATGCACGGAAGCATAATGCACATCTTCGGCAACATGATGTTCCTGTTCGTCTTTGGGGACAATCTCGAGGACCTGCTGGGACACGTCAGGTACCTGTTCTTTTACCTGCTGTGCGGCTTCGGCGCGGCTGCAGCTCAGATCGTTATGGACACGAGTTCGATCATCCCGATGCTCGGTGCGTCCGGTGCTATCTCAGGAGTGCTTGGCGGCTACTTGCTGCTCTTTCCACGGAATCAGGTACGGGCGATAGTCTTCAATTTTCTCACCACGATCCCGGCGTACGTCGCTCTGGGCATTTGGATCGTCTATCAGCTTGTACTTGGGTTTCTCACGCCGGCCGGGACCGGGGGCGTCGCATATGCGGCCCACATCGGCGGATTCGCGGCAGGTCTTCTCCTGATCAAGATCTTCGCCATCGGCCGCTCGCGGCGCTCAATTGCCGGTTAAGAGCCTGGAGATAAATTCTTGGTCGTCGAACCTGCCGAATATCCCAAATCTAACAACAACCAGGTCTCGAGACGGGATGATATAGAGCCGCTGGTAGCCCGCACCCGCAGCCATAAAAATATCGGCCGTCCCGCTGATCTTCTTTCTTCCTATGTCGCCTGAGATGCCAGGCCGATCGTCGCCGGACGGACCGGTGCCGTCGGCATTGAGCCAAAACGTGATGCCGTACGCCGGGTTGGCGGCCGAACCTTTAACAAGCTCATCGATCAACTTTGCGCTGATCATCTGTTTTCCCTTCCATTTGCCGCGGTCCCTGAGCAGCACACCGAACTTCGCCCATTCGCCCGCCCTGAGCGTTAGTCCTTGCGGCAGCAGCGGCTCGTCACCGAACGAACGCCAGTAGGAAACCTCCATACCGATAGGATCGAGAATGCGGCGCTTTAGATACGACTTTACCGTTTCACTCTGCTTTCGCAGCTTTCGCGTCATGATCTCGCCAAAGATCTGAAAGGGAACAGGGCCGTATTCAAAGTGTGTCCCCGGATCGTGCGTCGCGGGTGAATTGATCGCATCCGCATAGGCCGGTACGACGGTGATCTGTCCCGCGTCGATGCCGCTCGTCAGTGACAGAAGCTGGCGGATCGTGACCTTCGACTTGCGCGGGTCGGGCTTCCATTCGGTTATTGTGTCGGCGGCCTTCTCATCAAATCCAGAGATCAGACCGTCATCGATAGCGGCGGCGCATAGAACGCCGGCGAAAGATTTTGTACCACTCGCCAATATCCAGGGAACGTCACCGACGATCTCAAGCGTATTGTCTTCGAAGACGACGTTATCCCCCTTAACGACGAGCATCTTTACACCGCGATGCTGACGCGAGTATTCGGCCGCCAGCCGAAACCGCTCAGCCTCAGCAAGCGGCCGCGTTTGTGCGAGTCCCTGAACGGTAAAAAGAACAACGATCGCCATCATGGCGAATAACGCGTTTCGGCGGTCTGCCGCAATTATCGATCTTTCTCTAGTCCCTAATATAATCACTCGGACATTTAGATGCGAAAAGACAAGCGGATGGCGAGAAAAAGCAGGGCAACATCCGACGGGACGGAATTCATCATAAGATTTCGAGATTTACCCGACTCTACGCTAGAATTCGACGAAGGAAGTTTGTAATGGCAAGAATCAAGATCCGATCCATACTGCCTTTGTGCGTCCTGATGGCCGCTGTCGTCTCTGCGTTCGGGCAGGACAGTACCTTTAGCGACCCGCTGGCGGACTATACTTTCTTATTGCCCGATGCGAAGTGGAAGATGACGGCAAAACCTTCGGCGACCGACCCGGGCGTGGAGTACGTTTTCGGCGACCGGCGGAATGGCCATTTGGAAGTCCGCAAACAAAGCATCGCGAAGGACGGCCTCCTCACCGACCTCGTCAGGGACGAGGAGCAAAAGCTGATGTTCCGGCTCGGTTTCGTCGCCGGCAAGGAAGAGAACTTTTCAGGCAAGCTGCGGGGAACGATCTACAACTTTGAGTACGTCGCGTCGGGACGCACCATGGCGGGACGTTTTTATTTCCTGCGGGCTAACGACACGACCGTCTATGCGCTGCGGTTCACGGGATACAAAGATTCGATGCGTTCTCTGAGGACGCAGACCGACTCGATCGCGCGGACCTTTTCCCTCAAGTAATCCTTATTTCTTTAACCAGCCAAACAGAGCGTCGACGGTTATGTCGCGGTTCGTCTCGTAGATCGCTTTGGTGAGCGGGATGTTCATCGGGCAGACCTGCACGCAGTTTTGCGCGTTGCCGCAATTCGTGATCCCGTCATCGCCCATCAGGCCGTTCAATCTCTCGTCACGCGTGATCGTGCCCGTCGGATGCATGTTAAATAGGCGTGCCTGAGCGATCGCCTGCGGGCCGATATAATTCTGGTCCCCATATTGCGGGCACGCCTCGAGACAGCAGCCGCATGTCATGCATCGCGAATAGGCGTAACGCTCCTGGGCCGTCTCATTCGGGATCTGCGGCCCCGGGCCAAGGTTGTACGTGCCGTCAAGCTCTATCCACGCCTCGACCCGCTTGAGGTGATCGAACATCTCAGAACGGTCGACCTTAAGGTCGCGGACATTTGGGAATTTTGACATCGGCTGCAGCGTAACGGTGTCGCCTCCTGATGCGAGCAGCAGATCGTCGATCAGCGCCGAGCACGACTGCCGCACACGTCCGTCGATGACCATGGTGCAGATGCCGCACACTTGTTCGAGGCAGGACATGTCCCAAACGGGCGGTGTCGTCGTCTTACCCTCGACCGTCACAGGATTTTTGCGGATATCCATCAGCGCCGAGATAACGTTCAGATTCCGGCGATACGGGATCTCGAACGTCTCCCACCGCGAAGGCGCACCCTCACGTTCGCGACGCTGTATCTTGAACTTGATCGATGCGGGCGGATTATCGAGACGCTTTTTCTCGTGATGAACTGCCGTCATTTCTTACCTTTAGAATAATCTCGCTTTCGCGGCTCGACCAAGGAAACGTCGACCGGCTCATAGCTCAGCACCGGAGCCTCGGCGGCGTATTCCGCGATCGTCGTCTTCAGGAAGTTCTCGTCGTCACGCTCGGGAAAATCGGGTTTGTAGTGTGCACCGCGCGATTCATTGCGATTCAACGCACCGAGAGTTATGACACGCGCGAGTTCCAGCATGTTCGAAAATTGTCGCGCGTGGGGCACCGCCTGCGTCGCCCAGAGATTCGAGTCGTTGATCGAGATCTTTTTGAACCGTTCCTGCAGCTCGCGGATCTTGTCGTCGGTCGCCTGCAAGCGGTCGTTGTAACGCACAACGGTAACATTGTCGGTCATGACCCTGCCAAGTTCCTCGTGCAGCTTATACTGATTCTCGCCGCCCTCGCTGCTGATGATCGAGTCGTTGATCTCCTGCTGGCGGCGGAGCTCAGCGTTATGAATGCCGTTTGTCTCGGTCGAGCCTCGCTCGATATTCTTTGCGTACTCGACCGCTGACGGAGCGGCCACAAAGCCGCCGTAAACGCACGAAACCAGCGAGTTGGCTCCCAAACGGTTGGCACCGTGTATCGAATAGTCGCACTCGCCCGCAGCAAACAATCCGGGAATATTCGTCCTCTGTTCAAAGTCGACCCACAGGCCGCCCATCGAATAGTGAACGCCCGGGAAGATACGCATCGGCACGTATCGCGGGTCGTCGCCGACGAACATCTCGTAGATCTCGAGTATTGCGCCGAGGCGCTCGGTCAGCGTTTCTGCAGGAATGTGTGTCAGATCGAGATAGACCTGATTCTCGCCGCCCACGCCGTGGCCCTCGAGGCAGACCTGGAAGATCTCGCGCGTCGCGATGTCGCGCGGCACGAGGTTGCCATAGGCCGGATATTTCTCCTCGAGGAAGTACCAGCGTTCGCTCTCGGGAATGTCTTTCGGGCTGCGGGCGTCGCCGTCCGTTCGCGGCACCCACACGCGGCCGCCCTCACCGCGGGCGGATTCGCTCATCAGCCGCAATTTGTCCTCACCGGGGATCGATGTCGGATGCACCTGGATGAACTCGCCATTTGCGTACCGCGCACCTTGCTGATAGCACGCCGCGGTTGCCGAGCCGGTGCATGTCATCGAGTTGGTCGATTTGCCAAAGATCAGCCCCGGGCCGCCGGTCGCCATGATCACGGCGTCGGCCGCAAATGTCTTGAGCTGAAGCGATTGCAGGTCCATCGCGACGAGGCCGCGGCAGACCTGATGGTCGTCGAGCACCAGCGAGAGCATCTCCCAGCCCTCGTATTTGTTGACCTTGCCGGCGACTTCCCATTTGCGAACCTGTTCGTCGAGCGCGTAAAGAAGCTGCTGCCCCGTTGAAGCACCCGAGAACGCCGTTCTGTGATGCAGCGTGCCGCCAAAGCGGCGAAAATCCATCAATCCTTCCTTAGTCCTCGAGAAAGGCACACCCATTCGATCAAAAAGGTAGATGATCTCGGGCGCCATGTCGCACATGCGTTTGACGGGCGGCTGGTTGGCGAGGAAATCACCGCCGTAAACTGTGTCGTCGAGGTGCTTGGCGGGCGAATCGCCCTCGCCTTTGGTATTGACCGCGCCGTTAATACCGCCCTGCGCGCAGACCGAGTGCGACCGCTTTACCGGAACGACCGAGATCAGGTCGACCTCGTGTCCGGCCTCGGCGATCTTCATTGCGGCGGCCAGGCCCGCAAGCCCGCCGCCGACGATCGCGATCTTTAAACCAGTTGCCATAAATCTATCGTGCCGGCGGCCTGTCGGTCGTCAGCCGCGGCTCCTCGCACAAAGCTTGGGGTAGCAACCCACAGGGCCGAACAAAAGCGAACGCCGCGTTTACACCTGTCACGCCAAGCAGCAGCGCCAGTCCGAGCGACGCGTAGAGGGCCATCTTCTGCGCCTTTTCACCGATCACAATTCCCCAATCGACTACAAACAGGAACAGCCCATAAGCAAGGTGCCACGCCGTGGCGAGCAGGCCGAGAATGTACACGACCATCACCCAGGTGATCTGGAATTCGGCAGCAACAATGCCGAAAGCTTTATCGGCATTCCCGGCGACGGGTGTCATGTTCAGTCCCGGAATTAGGCCGAAACGAAAGTTCAGGATGTGAAAGAATAGAAAGATGAACAGATATATGCCCGTAACGCGCTGGAGGATGTAGAACCAGTTACGTGCGTAGCCGTATGCTCCGACATTCGGCCTTGCCTCGCCGGAGATCAGAATGCCATAGACGGAATGGAACAATAACGGTAAAAAGATGCCGCCGATCTCGATAAACAAAAGGTACGGCATCTCGTGAATGCCGCCAACGTGTTCGTTATAGACCTTACCGCCGTTGAGGGCGGTGGAGTTCGTGTATAGATGGACAAAGTAGAACATCCCAAGCGGAACGATGCCCGTGATCTGGTGCAGCTTGCGCAGCAGGAAAGTTCTGGAGAATGTTATCGCCATTGCCCGTGTCGTCGCCCGTGTCAGCGTTTTCCAAAAGTCTAAGACGAAGTCGCTGATTCGGCAATCTGTCGGCCCGAGTTTTTTATGATAGGCTCAAAGATAGATAAGTTAAAATGAAAAATATTGCCCTGATCAAAAAGCAATACTTATTTTAGATCATGCACATCGAAACGCTGAAAGTTTTTTGCGACCTCGTTGACCTCGAAAGTTTTTCACTCGCCGCCGAACGAAATTTCATCACGCAATCCGCAGTAAGCCAGCAGATCCGTGCCCTTGAGGACAAATTCAAACGCCGCCTGCTCGAGCGTATTCGCGGGCGTCGCGAGGTAAAGCTCACGGCCGCGGGCGAGGTCTTTTATCGCGAGGCACGGCACGTTCTCGATGCCTACGACCAGCTTCACGAGAGCCTGCGTGGCGTGGTCGGCAAGATCGGCGGCACCGTAAAGGTTGCTACCGTTTACAGCGTCGGACTGCACGAGCTGCCGGCGAAGGTGCGCGAATTCATGACAAAATTCCCTGCCGCCAAGATCGACCTCGAATACCTGCGCTCGACGCGTGTCGTTCGCGAGGTCTTAAGCGGCAACGTCGAGCTCGGCATTCTCGCCCTGCCCGAGCCTCGCCGCGGGCTGACCATAACGCCCATGCCGGACAACCTGCTCGTGCTCATCACGCCGCCCGATCACAAGTTTGCGACCAGAAAAAAGGTTAAGGTCACTGAACTCGCCGGGCAGGATTTCGTCCATTTCGAGCGGGACGTGCCGACACGCAAAGCGATGGACAAGATCTTTAAGGCTAATAACGTCGAGGTAAAAAAGGTCGCGGAATTCGACAATATCGAAACCATCAAACGCGCGGTCGAGGTAGGATTTGGTCTCGCTATCGTCCCCGAGCCCGCAGTCATCGAAGCGAAAAAGGCCGGCACGCTCGCAGTCGTCGAATTAGCCGAGAAATATTGGGTGCGGTCCGTCGGCATCATCCACCGCTCAGACCGCGAACTGTCGCTCGCGGCTAAAAAGTTCGTCCAGCTTCTCGAACAGCCTCGGACTTAGCCCGACGACATGCGACACATCCGCTTCCTTCACGCACGGCAGTTGGCGCGCTGAGCCTTCCGCGACCGCAGCAGACGTTAAGGGAACCTTCCCTGAACAGGAATATCGTCAGCAAGCCCCCAAATGAAAGGTTGTGTCGGCGCTCCAGAGCTGTAATTGATATACCAAATGCGACTCGCCGGCCGCCAGACGGCAAGGTCGGTCTTGTCGTCACCATCATAATCTGCGGGGACCGGGACATCGCTTGGCAAACCCCAGTCGGAATAGATCACACCGGCGTCCGAGCTTCGCAACACATACCAGAGACCTGTCGACGAACGCCGCACGGCGATATCGAATTTTCCGTCTCCGTCATAGTCTTCCTGGACAGGGACATCTCCGTCGAGCCCAAAAAACGTGTACGACGCTTGGCCGTCTGATGAACGCAGGATATACCAAACGCCGTTTGATGGACGCCAAACCGCTATGTCGTAAATGCCGTCGCCGTCGTAATCACCCGTTACCGGCTTGTCACCAGCCGTGCCCCACTGCTGAAAGCGGAATGACCCATCCGAGCCGTTGCGGATATACCAGATCCCGTCCGACGGACGAAAAACCGCAACGTCATCCTTCCCGTCGCCGTCGTAATCCGCCGGGACGGGAATATCTCCCTCCTTTCCCCACTGAATGGCGATAAAATTCTGCGCGGCCATGAATTGCTGCTTTGCTATGTACCACGTGCCGTTACTCGGCCGAAAAACCGCGAGCTCGGAATCCAAATTCCGGAAGTTATTCCCGAGATAATCGCCCGGCACAAGAATGTCGCCAGTCGACCCGAAAAAGGAGCCGTGGGCCGGCCCGGGTCCAATGAACCATTCGCGGGTCGATGGCCGGTAAACCGTTGCGTTCGCTACATTCGGGTTTGTGCTAAGTCCGAAGGAATACGGAGTACCATGATAGGTATAATCCTGCAGCGGAACCCCAAGTCGCCGCGATATCAACAGATCGTCACCTCTCACACCAATCGCGAGGATCTTGCCGTCGGGTTGCACCAGCAATTCACCCGGAGGTTGGCCGTTATAAACGCCTCCCAAGATTCCTGGCGTCACGAGCTGCTTACCGTCCAACGAACCGTCAGATAACAAGCGCGCTAAGCCGATGTGTAAGCCTTCCGTGGGACCACGGTTTGGATCGATCAATGCGGTGCCGCCGATCAGAAGCCGCCCGTCGCTTTGTTCAGTAAGCGTCGTAGGCCAGTCATCCATTCCCCGTGCGATACCGACCCGCGCGGAACCACCATCTCCAAAACTCGTATTTACCGATCCGTCCGCATTGTGGGCGCGAACGACGCTGTCGGAATGTTGTTGGAGCAGGTGATCGACAACGGTTTGTCGCGCGGCAACCAAAAATTTGTCGTCGGCCAACAGCAAAAAGGGGACAAAGTCATTTTCTGTTTCTATAGTACTGACAACGAAGTTGCTATCTTGTCCACCATCCGCATTAAATCGGCGCACGGCGAATATGCTGTTTCCCGCCAGTCCGTTTATGACGATCTTACCCGACGACTGTATGGCAATAGAGCTAGGGTCAAACTTGGGAAAAAACTCGTGGATGATAAATCCATCGGTCCCGAAGGCAGGGTCGAGGGTCCCGTTTTCGTTATAACGTATTAGCGTCGTCTTAAAATTATAGAAGGCCCCTGCCGCAACCAATTTCCCATCCGGCTGTTGAACGACGACACTCAGCCAATCTCGCCCGGTTTGATCAAGGTTCGGCCGACTAATGCCGTCGTCCGAAAATCCAGTATCAAGCTCTCCGTTTTCGTGAAAACGGACGATGGCGCCGTCATTGTTCTCTTCTCCGACCAGCACTATCTTTCCGTCACTTTGGCGAATTGCCCTCGCGTATAAGCGCGATCCAGGCGCGGCGATATAAGGTATAGGAAGGATCACGCTCCCATTATTGCCAAATGACGTATCAGGCGTGCCATCACCATTGAAACGAAGCAAATAATGGGTCGTGTTCTGATTTTGGCAAGCGAGCAGAATTTTCCCATCCTCAAGCAGAAAAGCGCCGAGAAGCCAATCAGCGCCCGGCAAGCCCGCTGAAACCGAGCCATCGCTTCCGAATGTTGGATCAGGCTGGGAACGAACGGCGGTAGAGAACAGCAGGACAAACGCGGCCAGTGAAAGAAGCGCTCCCCGAAGCACGTGACGTAACATATGAACCTCCGAAATACCTACGGAACGAAGTTCTACAAAAAGGCGTGTTTACACTTTAGCACCGTTCGGGGGGGCAAATCTTTTTTACACTTGTGGGATCTAATGAATGGGCTGATCGCCGATGCCGGCCGCGGCGACATAGGTCATCGGCGTGGTCGGCTTCATCTCGTTGAGCGTCGCGCGGATCTTGCCCGCCAGGCCTTCTGCCTCCATGTAGTCGCGGCCGAGTAGGCGGCGAAAACGTTTGTCACGGGCCTCGCCTGAGAGTTCTTGCAGTAGCCCGCCGAGAAATGCCGTAACTATCTCCGGCGAGAATTGCCTTCCGGCGTTCATCCGCAGGTCATCGATGACTTCCTTCGCTGGCCGCCGTGCCTTATACGGCCGGTCGGTCGTCATAGCGTCAAATGAGTCCGCAAGCGTAACGATCTTTGCAATGTACGGTATCTCGCGGTCGTATAATCCGTCAGGGTAGCCGCGGCCGTCGACGCGTTCGTGGTGGTATTTGGCTGCGAGCGGCACGTCGGCGTACGGGTGATGGATCGGCTGCAATATCTCGAAGCCGACCATCGGATGCTTATTCAGCTCGGCCGATTCCTTGGCATTGATGCGGTAAGGAGCGTTGATGATCTTGCGCTCGACGGTTAGCTTGCCGACATCGTGCAGATAACCGGCGACGGCGGCGCCTTCGGTCTCCTCCTTGCCCCAGCCGAGCTCGGATGCGATTATCTCTGAGAATCTTCCGACGCGGACCGAATGTCCCTCGGTATATTTATCTTTGCAGTCGATAGCGGCCGCAAACGCCTTGACGGTGGCGTTATAGGTCGAACGCATCTCATCGAACAGCCGGCGGTTCTCGTCCGCTTGCCGCTCGATCTCAGCCATTAGATTGCGCTGCGCTATCGCTACGCCGATGTGATGACCCATTGCGCAAACGATGTCCTTCTCGTAGTTGCTGTACGGTTCGCCGGTCGCTTTCTCACCGAGAAAGATCGCGCCAACTATCTCATCACGAACGACCAGCGGCACGAACAGTTCCAGCCGCCGACAGCTGAAGCTCGCGTCGTAGATCTGAAAGAACGGCAGGACCTGAGCGTCGCGTATCTCGATCGGATGTAGCCCGCACGAGAGGAATTGCCGCTCGTCCTCGGGCGTCAGCATCAGGCTCAGCGGAAAATCGTCCCCGAGGCTGCGTATGGCGAGCATGTTCAGCTCGTGTCCGAATCGCGAATATCGCGCCACGGCACCGCGCATGATCCCGAGTGCACCCGATAGCAAATGTAGCGACGTTCTGATCGTCTCCTGAAAGCTGTTCTTGTTCGTGACCTCTTGGCCGAGCTCTGCCAAGGCGCCAAACGCGTGGATCAATTTGTGATCGTGCTCTGCCATAGTGATGCCTCACGCGAGAGTGACGTGCTTCGTCACGCCCAGCATGTCGAATAATTCGACCGTATCTTCTTTAACGTCAGCACAAATGATCTTCGCACCGCGAGCGGCGGCAACGTCCGCGATGCCGAGTAAGATGGAAATGCCAATGCTGTTCACGAGTTCAGTCTCGCCGAAATCGAGTACGATCTCCTTTGCTCCCGCATCGAGTTTTCGCCGGCATTCGTATTCGATCTGTTCGCCCGTCAATTTGTTAAGGTAGTCGCCGGCCTTGATAACGGGCGGATCACTTAGAGATGGGGCCTGCACGGCGCCTATTTGATCAGAAAGCACGTAAATTGTTCCTTTTTCCTGTTTAGCTTGTGCGCGCTGAAGAGCTACTTGAGGTATATGTTTAACACAATACCCTCAATTACACAATAGGCTTAAGCGCCCTAATATTGATGCGGGATGCGGCCAAATTCCTTGAGCAGTGGCCTGAGTTTCTTTATGGCAGCGTCATGCGCGGCTCCGTTGCTGGCCACGATGCCGTTCCTGTTCTGCAGATCGCGGCGATCGTATCTTAGCGGCTCCCCGAAAAGGTCGGTCATTAGACCGCCTGCTTCTTCCAAGATTATCTGCGGCGCGCATGTGTCCCACAGTTTGGTTCGCGGGCTCGGGTGGATGTAAATGTCACAGACGCGTTCGGCGATCAGAGCGACCTTCAAGCCGACAGAGCCGCGGCGTTCGACCTTTTCAAACCCGAACGCTTTGATGATCTTGCCCATCCGCGGGCTGGGATGATTCCGTGACATTGCGAGCGTCAACTGACTTAGACCCATGATGTCAGACGTCGTGACCCGCCGCGGTACCTCGCCGCCTGCGACTACAAACGCCCCTTGGCCCTTTGCGGCATAGGTCAGCACATGATGGTATGGCATATAAACGGCACCTACGATCGGGACGCCAGATTCAGCGAGGCCGATCTGCACTGAAAAATCACCGTCCCGTTTTACGAATCCCGCCGTTCCGTCGATAGGATCGATTATCCATACACGCCGGGCGGCGAGGCGTGCCTGTGTATCGTCAGCTTCCTCCTCAGACAAGACCGCGTCGTTAGGAAAATCGCGCGTCAATGCACCGACGATGGTCCTGCTCGCATGGCGGTCGGCCTCGGTTACCGGTTCGAGATAGTTATCCGCACCGGTCTTTTCTTCTGCGACGAACTCCGTCGCGTAGTGGGCCATGACGTCGCGGCCCGCCGCGAGCGCAAGTGAGATCGCCCTTTCGAGTTCGTACCGAAGCATAACCTAGACTTTAGCACGCCGTATCGACGGGAAAGAAAAAGGCGACGGCCGACGGCCGTCGCCTTTTCTAGCCGATATCAGCTACCTAGAACGCACGCCTTGACGGCTGCGTCGAAGTACGTCCAGGGCTCCCTAGCAGCCTCACCGGGACTGTCTGGCTACGTCCGGCCCGGAATACTTCAAAGTTCACGGTCTCGCCGATCTGCTTTCGGTCGAGCAGGCGATAGAGGTCGTCGAGATCGTTGAGTTTTTGGCCCTCAGCCGACAAAATGATGTCCCCGATCTGGCCGTCGGCCGTCACACCCTTCAGTCCTGCCCGCTCGGCCGAGCCGCCTGGCTGGATCTGAAGCACGAGCAAACCTTCGTCAACCGGCATGCGATAGCCACGATTCTTAAGGTCCGTCACGCTTGGCAGCGTCGCGCCCAGCTTCGGTCTGCGGACCTCGCCAAACTGTATTAGCTGTGGGATTATCCTTTTTGCCGTATTAGCGGGTATGGCAAATCCCACGCCGACCGAACCTCCGGCTGGCGACAGGATCTGCGAGTTGATGCCGATCATCTTGCCGTATTTATCAAGCAGCGGCCCGCCGGAATTTCCCGGGTTGATCGATGCGTCTGTCTGAATGGCCGCGTCGATCGGACGCCCGTTGCGGGCCCTGATCGGGCGTTGGAGCCCTGAGATCACTCCGGTCGTGAGCGTGCGGTCGAGTCCGAAGGGGTTGCCGATCGCCAGAACTTTCTGGCCGACGACCAGCTTGTCCGAATCGCCGATGGGCACGATGGTCATACCGGCCGGCGGATCGATCTTGATGACCGCGAGATCGGTGTCCGCATCGCCGCCGACGATCGTCGCCGGATAGACCTTTTCACCGCCAAAGCTGACCGTCAATTTTTGCGCTCCCTCGATGACGTGGTAATTGGTAAGTATGTGGCCGTTAGCGTCGATGATGGAGCCTGACCCGTTTCCCTTACCTTCCTGCTCGTTACCAAACCAGTCCTGCGTATACGAGGTCGTGTTAATGAAAGCGACGCCCGGCGAGACCGTCTTGTAAACCTCGATACTGTTCTGCTCATCGGTGACGGTCGACGGGTCAGAGACGCCGCTTAGCGGTGCCTCCGCAAACGCCGGCGGCGACGCCTGCTCGTTCATCCACGAGCTTCCGTAGTTATATAGAAAGGCCGACGCACCGACCGCTATGAGAGAGCTGGAAACAGCCAACAGTATGAGTTGCCTGCCGGAAAGTTGATAAACCGATTGCCTTGACATAATTTCCTTCCGAAACGTAAAAGTACCAGATTTTTGATGCCTCAAAAATCGGCGCGAGTTGTGTATCGACTTACGAAAAAGAAACGCCCGATGTTTCGCATGGGGCGAAGCATCGGGCGAGATGAAGTTTCGCGGGGGCGAGTTTCAGATGAAAAAGGCAAGCAGCTGGTTCGGGAACTCGACGATCTCATAGACCGTCGTATTGGACACGACGCCGAATGCCGCCAAGCCGGTGAATACGTGAACGCCCATCAGTCCTAGATAGACCGCCAGAGCTACCACCAGTCCATATCGCGCGAGGGGACGATTGCCCCACTTCACCAACACGACGGTCGCGACAACGCCTATCGCGACCTTAACAAGCAAAAATGGCCCGTTTCCGATATCCAGCAAACTTGCCATTAACTGGTTGCTCTCCGTTGCCACGCCGCTGCGTACCCAAACAATGGTCAGGAGTGCGTCCAAAAGGTTGAGGGCAAATAGCAAAAACGACGGTGCGATCAAATGCATAGGTTGGGCTCTCCTGCAAAAAACTTGTTTAACTCTCCCCTTAAACTGTTCGACCCCCGGATATTACACCGGGGGCCGAGCCGTTTGGAGTTGTGAAGAATACGTTGTCTGGCAAAATATACGTCCAATCGCCTCGGATTTCAAAAAAGCCGCGACTTTATTGCGTCTTTTTTCGGGTGTATGCTTCACGTGTGATGACAATTCTTTACACAGGATTGCCTGCAACGAATTTGACGCTGTTTTTGTCAAATGTGGCGCACGGCACGCCTCCCTCGCCGGGCCGCGATAGATCGATTTTTTCCGCCAAGGAGTAGGAACATGAAACGAACATTATTTCTCAAACATTTAGTAGCGGTGCTGTCGCTGGCCATGCTAGCCGGCGTCGGCGTTGTATCAGCCCAAAAACCGGTAATTAAGAAAAGAACGGTCGTCCGTAAGGCCGCTGTGAAGAAGCCGGTCACGCCGGTCTACACGGTCGACAGCGGCACGGTGATGCGTGTCAGAATGGAGCAGACGATCACGTCAAAGACCGCGAAGGTCGGCAACACGTTCTTTGTGACCGTAACCGAGCCCGTCTATTCAAATAGCGGTGTGGTGGTAATTCCGGTCGGAAGCCGCCTAACGGGCCGCGTCGACGCCGTGAAGCCGGCGGCCAAGGGCGGCAAGCCGGGCGAGATCGACGCGAGATTTGTCTCAGTCCGCCTGCCGAATGGCCGAGTTCGCACCATCAATGGCTCGCTCACTGAGCTGACCGGCAAGAGCGATGTCGATAATGAGGGGACGGTGAGCGGTGACAAAATGAAACACCGCAAGGTGATCTTTATAGGCGGCGGCGCAGCCGGTGGTGCGGTCCTTGGAGCTATCGTCGGCGGCGGCAAGGCGACCGCCGTCGGGGCGGTCCTCGGCGCCGGTGCCGGATTTCTCGGCGAGCGGCTGCTGAAGGGTCCCGAGGCCGAGGTGAAATCGGGAACGGAATTCGGAGTTTATCTGAACCAGTCGATCTCGCTGCCGAGGTTTGTCGAGGTCAATCCGTAAGTCGAACCCATGTAATGAAACAAGGGCGGGACTAGTAGGTCCCGCCCTTTTCTATGTCCACGTATTCGCGGAGCGTTATTGGTCCTCGGCGTCGAGGCCAGTGCCGGCGATGAAGTCGAGGTCGGTGAGGTTGT
>CAZWSK010000030.1:0-19890 GCA_964636445.1 uncultured Chloracidobacterium sp. | reverse complement strand
TCAAAGATGGTCCTTCTGCTCGAGCTCCTTGAAAAGGAAGACCTGCAGCGAGTACTCGTTTTTACCCGGACAAAACGCGGGGCTGACCGTCTCGCGCACGTGCTCGACAAGCGTTCGCATAAGTCGAACCGAATACATGGTGACCGTTCGCAGGGGCAGCGTGACGCTGCGCTACGCGAATTCAAGTCTGGTAAGACGAACGTGCTTGTTGCGACGGACGTCGCGGCCCGAGGC
Organism: uncultured Chloracidobacterium sp.; assembly: GCA_964636445.1. GTDB lineage: Bacteria > Acidobacteriota > Blastocatellia > Pyrinomonadales > Pyrinomonadaceae > OLB17. Next base: position 19,656 of record CAZWSK010000030.1, on the reverse strand, counting down.
ATTGATATTGATTCGGTCCAGCACGTTATTAATTACGACATACCCGTGGTCCCCGAGGACTACGTTCACCGTATAGGCCGGACGGGCCGGGCCGGAAACAGAGGGCGTGCTATCACGATCTTCACCCTCGCCGAGGAACATTCGATGCGCGCGATCGAACGGCTCACAGGTGAGAAGGTCGAGCGGGTCGTCCATCCGGAATTCGGCGGACACTCGATCGCTCAGACCAGCTCTGTCCGGAGCACAGCTTCCGCTCCCAAACGAAGTTTTCGATCATTCGGCGGGCGGCGCCGACGTTGAGGTAATTTATGACAAAGAAACAAACATTCGCCATAGGTGACACGACAGAGATGATGTGCTCAGCATGTGATCTCGAGCAGATGCATAAGATCGAAGCGGTCACCAAACAAGGCGTGATCACTAAGGCGGTTTGCGAGACTTGCGAGACCGCGAGCACCTTCTCAAGAGGCGTGAAAACGGCCGTGGCAATGGGACGCGGCAAGAACGCCTCGCCGTACGACCGCGCCCGGAAGTACAAGAAAGGCCAGGCTATGATGCACGAGAAATTCGGACGCGGTGAGGTCACGGCAGTGATCGAACCGCACAAGATCGATGTGCTGTTTGGTGACCAGGTTCGTCGGCTTATTCACGAGCAGGCGTAGGAGCTCTCGGCAGGGGTCGGGGCTGGCAAGTCTAGCTCGACCGCCTGACCGAAAAGGTCTTTCCGTCCGCACGGTAGAAGGTACCTGAGTTGTAGTTCTCGTCGTCGAACTCGAAACTGTTGCCCTCGTCCGACTCGAAGATGTTCCCTTCCTGGAATACGAATATCTCGCTGCCTCTGCCCTTAGCCCAACGCACTTCAAACGCCATTCGGATGGGCTTGACCGTGCAGGTCGTGTCGCCGACCCGATAGGTACCCTCGAATTCTCCGGCGACATTCGTGACCGCCGGAGCATTAGTTTTCCTGGTCTCGCCGCCATAGGTTTTGCGATACAGGCCCATTAGCGTCGAGCCGCTTTGATACTTAACGTCATCGATCTTCCAGCCTCCCCCGGCTGATCTGAGCAGGAATGTCACGACCTTCTTTTCACCGTAATTGGTAAAGGTCGCCTGAACTGTCGCAGTATTACCATCGACCTCGGGAGTACCAACCGAAAAATTCTTTTTCTCGACGTCCTGCGCGTCGTACATAGCGTCGAAGTCTATTGCCCCGATCTCGGAAGTCGAGTTTAGAGAATCTTTCCAGATCATGTCCGCCAGCGGCTTTGTAAAAAACCGATCCACCAGACCACGGTCGCTCGTTTGAAAGAACGGGCTGCGCCCGGTGTCATGATGTTTGTACAGGTCCGAAACCAGATCTCGAGCCGGAGCAGCCGTGTCTTTTCCTTCGGTGCCGTTCTCAAGAACGGGCTCAGCGGTATTGGCCTGCGAGCTGCTCCATTCAGTGTTTGACGGCGAGTTCCCGGAGCGGTCGCTCAGCGAGCACCCGAACACGGCCAGGCAAAGAATAAGACAAGGGGCTAATGGAAGGTTGCGCATATAAGTGAATGCGTAGAGTAGGGCAAAAGTAGGACAATTGTAATCAAAAAAGGGGCACCAAGGCCCCTTTGCATGAAGAATTTTGACCGAACTATTTCCGACCGCGGAGTACTAAACCAAGGACAAGGCCGACGGCGGCCGAGATGAGGATCGTCTGGCCGGGCTTCTGCCGGGCGAACTCTTTTGCGTCCTCGACCAACTCGCGCGGGTCTTTGGCGGCAATGTCCTTGAACTTATCGCCTGCCTGGGTGAATTTTTCGCTGGCGAAGTCGTACGCTTTCGTCGCCGTATCCTGTATTTTCTGCCCGTATTCTTGTGCGTGCATCTTCAGATCTCCTAAAAACTCGTCCTCGCCGGCCTTGGCATCGAACGGCTCATTTACCGTCGCCAGGCCCTGTTCCAGTTCCTTTTCCGCCTTCTTAACTTCTGCTTCGAATTCTGACATAACGTTTCTCCTCCTTACTTCGGGTATGCGCTCTCAGATGAACGCGTCGGCCCGGCAGTTGTAACGAAATCCAAAAATAAATAGTTCGCGAAATCATATGTGACCGGCATCACTGCCGGTTGACAACTGACGTGCGCAAGTGCCATTCTCTCACATTGTAGTTAGTAAGCACTTACTTAGTATAGAAGGCTTGATAGACGAATTCAACAAATGTGAACAGGCAGGACGGATGTCCGGTGATGCTCGACGCGCGCAGATCTTATTGACTGCAGTGACCCTCTTTTCGCAACGGGGATTTAAAGGCACGACGACGAAGGAGATCGCTAAGGCCGCGGGTGTTTCCGAGGCGATGGTCTTCCGGCACTTCGAAAATAAAGAGGCGTTGTATGACGCGATCTTGGATACAAAGGGCTGTCAGGACGGCGTTAGGCGTTTTCCATGGGAGGACAACGCGAAGCTGCAAAAGGCGATAGAGGACAAGGACGATCTTTCTGTGTTCTACCACATCGCTGTTGACGCGATGAACAAGCACCAAAAAGACGTGGCGTTCATGCGGCTTCTGTTTTACTCGGCGCTCGAGGAGCATGATCTAGCCCAGCGGTTCTTTCATGATTTTATCGAACAGGTCTACAGATTTATCGGCGGGTACATCAGCCAGCGACAGCGTGACGGGGCGTTTAGAAAGTTTGATCCACGGATCGCGGTACGCGCGTTTCTAGGTATGCTTATCCACCACTCGCTGAATAACATCCTTTGGGACAAAGAACGGACAATCCTGGATGTGACGAACGAGACCGCTGCTAAGAATTTTGCCCAAATTTTACTTAATGGCATCAAGGCGTAGAAAGATGATCACTAATAGTCGACTGGCCGCAGCTTGGATGGCCGTGATGATCGCACTGCTCGGCTCGTCGTGCGGCTCTCGCGGCGCTGCAAATTCAAATTCCGCCAGCAACCAGCCAACGGTCGTCGATGTAACGACGGCCCAGGCTGTGGTACGGCAAATACCGACATATTTCGAAGCCACCGGTAACTTGGCGGGTGACGCGCAGACCGATGTCGCTCCGGCGATCGGCGGCAAGATCGTCGAGGTAAATTTTGACGTCGGCAGCTATGTCGAGCGCGGCAGTGTTCTGGTCCGACTCGACGATCGGGACGCTCGCTTGCGGCTCGAACAGGCTGAGGCACAGGTCGTTCAGCAGCGGCGGGCCGTTGACACCGCGGTCGCTGCATTACGGCAAGCCCAGGTACGGCTTGGCCTGAAGGATGGAGAGACCTTTGATATCGAGACCTTTTCACAGGTCAAATCTACGCGAGCAAATCTAGTCCTTGCCGAGAAGGAATTGGCTCGAGCGGAGCGCTTGTTTGCTACCGAGGACGTGTCCCGATCGTTCGTCGACCAGCGTCGAGCGCAGCGGGATGCATTGCTCGGCCAGCTTGACGAAGCTCGATCAAACGCGGCCGTGGCTGTGAAAGCGATCAACTCGGCCGAAGCCCAGGTATCAGCCGCTCGGTCCGCGGTTTCGACTGCGGAGACGCAGGTTGACCAAGCACGTAAAGCTCTTACTGACACCGTGATCCGAGCACCGATCAGCGGTTACATCGCCGAACGCGTCGCCGACCTCGGCGAATTCGTAACGCCGAACGCCCCGAACACTAAGGTCGCAACGATCGTTCGTACGAGTACATTGCGGCTGAAGATCGACGTGCCCGAACAGGCGATCGGCAAAGTGGCGACTGGCCAGGGTATCTCACTACAGGTCAGTGCTTACCCGGACAGGAATTTTGCCGGCACGGTGGTGCGAATTCTACCCAGCTTGAACGTACAGGCCCGCACGCTGACGGTCGAGGCCGAGGTGCCTAATACCGACGGCCTGCTAAAACCCGGGCAGTTTGCCACGGTTCGAATTACTCAGTCAAAAGCTGAGAACGCCGTGATGGTCCCGGTATCCGCGGTTAGGACCGAGGGTGACCTTAACCGTGTATTTGTCGTGAAAGATGGTGCCGCACGCGAGCAACTCGTCCAAACCGGCCTGCTCGAGGGTGACATGATCCAGATCAAGCAAGGCGTGAATGAGGGCGATGTCGTCGCGACGAGCGGCAGCGGGGAGTTATCGGACGGCATGCTCGTCCGGCAGATGAACTAACGAATTATGCAGTGGTTAGCCGAGGTCTGTGTAAAACGTCCGGTCTTTGCGACGATGCTCATCATGTCGCTTGTGGTGGTGGGCGCTTTTTCGTTCTTCAGCCTGGGCGTTGACCTCTTTCCGAAGATAGATTTTCCGACAATAACGGTCACCGTTATCAATCCGGGAGCGTCGCCCGAGGAGGTCGAGACCGAGATCACCGAAAAGGTTGAGGAAGCGGTCAACACGATCAGCGGTATCGACGAGCTTCGCTCTACGTCGATCGAGGGCGTGTCGCAGGTCTTCGTCCAGTTTGTGCTGGAAAAGGACGTGAACGTGGCCGCTCAAGAGGTCGAGAACCGCGTCCAGACAGTCATCCCGAATCTGCCCGATACGGCTGAGCAGCCGACCGTACAAAAACTCGATACCGACGCGGCGCCGGTGCTGCGTATCTCGATCTCGGCTCCGCGGTCGCGCCGCGACGTCACGGACATCGCCAAGAATAAGGTCAAGGAACGCATCGAGTCAGTCAACGGCGTCGGCCAGGTCACTATCATTGGCGGACAGGAACGGCAAATCAACGTTTGGGTCGATCCTGACAAGCTCCGTTCATACAACGTCACTCCAGCTGAGGTCTCGGGTGCGCTTCGCATCCAGAATATCGAGTTCCCGTCGGGCCGCCTCGATCAAGGCCAGACAGAGACTAGCGTTCGCACCGTCGGTAAGATCGCAAAGCCGGAACAGTTCGCCGACGTGGTCGTCGCGACACGCGGCGGTTATCAGGTGAAGGTCAAGGATCTCGGCTATGTCGAGGACGGCGCCGAGGAGCCCCGTTCCGAGGCGCGTCTCAATGGCCAGCCGGCCGTGACGCTGATCGTCTCAAAGCAGTCCGGCCAGAATACCGTTGCAGTCGCTCACGAGATCAAGGAACGGCTGAAAGAGATCGAGACGACCCTGCCGAAGGACTTTCAGATGCGCATTATTGGCGACAACTCGATATTTATCGAGAACAGCCTGCATGCCATCGAGGAGCATTTGATCGTTGGTTCGATACTCGCCGCGATCGTCGTCTTTCTTTTCCTGTGGAGTTTCCGCTCGACGTTCATCGCAGGGCTTGCCATCCCGACATCGATCATCTCGACATTCGCGTTGATGTACGCGATGGGCTACACGCTCAACTCCATCACGATGCTCTCGCTCACCCTGATGGTCGGCATCGTTATCGACGACGCGATCGTGGTGCTCGAGAACATCTACCGCTTCGTCGACGAGAAGGGAATGAACCCATTTCAGGCAGCGATCGAGGGAACGCGTGAGATCGGGCTCGCCGTTACCGCGACAACGCTCAGCCTGATGGCGGTATTCGTGCCGATCGGCTTTATGCAGGGCATCGTCGGCAAGTTCATGTCGTCGTTCGGCCTAACGGCGGCCTTTGCGGTCGGCGTGTCGCTTATCGTCTCATTTACGCTCACGCCAATGCTCGCGGCCCGCCTCATCAAGGCGAAGAAGAAGCCTGAGAAAAAAGAAGAGATCCATGGCGATGGAATGATCGCCGAGGCCGAGGCAAGCAGCCATTACCAAGGGTGGTTTCGTCACGTCGACGGCGTCTACACATGGCTGTTGAGATTCTCGATGGGCCACCGCTGGGCGATCATCGGTCTTGTGATTCTCGTATTTCTGAGCATCGTTCCACTGTTCATGTTCGTCGGCAAGAACTTTCTACCGGTCGACGACCAATCGCAATTTGAATTACAGATCCGTGCTCCGGAGGGTTCGAGCCTGACGGCTACGTCGCAGATCTTCGAGCGGATCGCGGCTGAGGTTCGTAAGATGCCGGGGGTCACCGACACGCTTGCAACAGTCGGCGGCGGTCAGCAGCAGGTTGTCAATTCGGGCACTATCTACGTCAAGCTCACCGATGTGCACGCCCGTGCGAAATCTCAGGAAGCGATGATGGCCGACGCGCGCGAATTGCTCAAGCAATTCCCTCCCGAACTTCGGACCAGCGTGCAGCAGGTGCAGGCATTCTCAGGCGGCGGTTTCAGGAACGCGAACGTGCAGTTCCTTATTGCGGGTCCCGACATAAAGAAACTCGAGGAATACTCGAACAAGATCCTTGAAAAGATGAAAACAATACCCGATGCGGTCGATATCGATTCGACGCTGATCTCGGGTAAACCTGAACTGCGTCTTGAGGTGGACCGCGACACGGCCGCCGACCTCGGCGTCCGTGTCGGGGACGTTTCACAAGCGCTAAACACGCTCGTCGCGGGACAAGAGGCGACGACCTTTAACGCGGGTACGGATCAATATGAGGTTCGGGTGCGGTCGGTTAATCCCTTCCGAACGAGTATCGAAGGTCTTAACCGTCTGATCGTTCCTTCGACAAAGGTAGGCTGGGTAACGCTTGACCGTGTCGTAAGATCGTCTCCAGGAACTGGCCCGAGCTCGATCGATCGAACAAACCGGCAGCGGCAGGTTACGCTGCTCGCCAACACGAAGCCGGGCGGCTCGGCGGCGAATATAACCTCGGCGATCAATAATTATGTAAAAGAACTCAATCTGCCTGTCGGTTACACAACAGGTTACGTCGGCCAGTCGAAAGAAATGGGCAAGGCCGGCTTTTACTTCCTGCTGGCTTTCGCATTGTCGTTTGTATTTATGTACATCGTCTTAGCCGCACAGTTCGAATCGTTCATCCATCCTGTGACCATCCTGCTCACGCTGCCGCTGTCGATACCTTTCGGCATTCTCAGTCTCCTGATCGCGGGACAGACGGTAAATATCTTTTCTGGTCTCGGCCTGCTGCTGCTTTTCGGTGTGGTCAAAAAGAACGCGATCCTGCAGATCGATCATACGAATACGCTTCGCTCGCGCGGAATGTCGCGATACGACGCGATCATTCAGGCGAATCGAGACCGTCTCAGGCCCATCCTGATGACGACGATCGCGCTCGTGGCCGGTATGATCCCGCTCGTGGTGGGCAGCGGTGCCGGCTCGGGCACCAATCGCTCGATAGGCGTGCTTGTGGTTGGCGGCCAGACGCTGTGTCTGCTGCTGACGCTGCTAGCGGTGCCGGTTTTCTATTCGTTGTTTGACGACTTGGCGGAATTGAGACTTTTCAAGTACGTAGGCCGGTTTTCGGAATGGATGTTCGGCGGTATCAAGCGACGGTTTGCAGGGGCCGCAAGCTCACTAACTACAAGGCAATAACAGAGATGAGGAAACTTAGATACCTTCTGACGATCTCTATCTTTGCCTTGTCGGCAGGATGGGCCGGTGCGCAGACACCGACCCCGACGGCTTCGCCCTTGCCGTCGCCGGAGAACATCTTTGTTCCTCCGATCGCTCCCGATTTTAGAAGCGGCGACCGCAGCCTGCCGGAACTCGGCCGCGTCGGTGTAGAGATCGCCGACCAAAGGACACTAACCCTGCAGGAAGCTATCGAGCTCGCCCTCGAAAACAATCGCGATGTCGAGGTCGCACGCAAGACCGTAACGATGGCGGAGTTTGACCTTAAGGCGACACGCGGCGCGTTTCAGGCCCGTCTAACTGGTCAAACCTATTACGACCGCACCACGTCGCCAAACGTCAGCATATTCAGCAACAATCCGAAAACTACGACGGGGACGATGCTGGGCAACGTATCGATCTCAGCCGCTTCCGAGCGATTTGGCACGATCGCTACGGCCACGGCGGGCAACCAGCGCGTGACGAGTGACAATCCGATCTCGCCGCTCAGTCCGCAGTACAATGCATTCCTGGGCCTATCTGTCCAGCAGCCGCTTTTCCGGGGGCGAAAGTTCGACGCGGCCCGTCGATCGATCGCGATTGCCAAGCGAAATATTGAACTGACCGACACGCAATTTCGCCAACGCTCTATCGAGACAGTCGCCGCGGTCGAGAAGGCATACTGGGACCTCACATTTGCCCTTAGAAATCTGCAGGTCCAGCGAGACGCGGTTCGGGATGCAAAAGCGCAACTCGAACACAACCGCCGCCTCGTTGACGAAGGCCAACTGGCCCCGATCGACATCGTCGCCGCGGAGACTCAGGTCGCAACATTCGAGCAGGCGGTTTACGACGCCCTGAACACGGTGAACCTGACGGAGAACGCTCTAAAGTTATTGCTGCTGCCAAACCGCAACGATGTCCTGTGGACACGCTCGATAACCCCCGTCGAGCCCGTCGAGCAGACCGTGCCGAACACTACACTCGGCGAGGCTATGGATGCCGCACTCGACCAGCGACCCGAGCTCGATATAAACAACAAGCAGAAAGAGATCAACGCGATCGACCAACGTCTGTTCAAGGACCAGACAAAGCCTCAGATCGACTTTGTAGCGAGCTATACGGGAAACGGCATTGGCGGACGCCAGAATCCAAATTTCAACAGTCCATTCTGCCGAGACGCGGACGATCCCCCCGCGTGCCAAGTAACGCTGATCCAACCTGTCCTGCAGAACCTTGGCGGCCCCGGCTCGGTCTATCCCGACATTTTTAGCAATAAATATCCGGTATTCCGCGTCGGCCTCAATTTCAACATTCCGCTCCCCGGTGACAAAGCTGCTAAGGCACAACTCGGCCGTGCCCGTGTCGAGGCCGACCGCCTTGAGGTTCAGCGTGAACAGATCGAGCAGGGCATCCAGGTCGAAGTGAGGAATGCTTTGCAGAACGTCCGAACAGCGGAAGCTCGCCTGCGATCGGCAGCGATCGCACGTGAGAATCTCGCCCGCCAGTACGAGTCCGAACGGCGAAAGCTCGACGCCGGACAGTCCGACGTTTATAAGGTGCTCGAACGCCAGACTGCCCTCGCCGCCGCACAGAGCAACGAACTTCGCTCACGCACCGAGCTCAATAAGGCGATCGCCGAGCTCGAACGTGCGACGGGCAGCACGCTCAAAGCCAACAATATAGAACTCAAATAGAGCTTCGATATGCGTGCCGTATACATCAATGAATTCGGCAGCCTTAGCGAAGTCGAGGTGCGCGACGTTCCCGCACCGATCGAGCCTGCCGCTGACGAGATCTTAGTGAAGGTTCACGCCGCCGGCATAAACCGCGCCGATATTTTGCAGGCAAAGGGCCTGTACCCCCCGCCGCCGCCGTATTCACCACATCTGCCCGGACTTGAATTCGCCGGTGAGATCGCCGCCGTCCCCGATTCAGGGTGGTGGCAACTCGGCGATCGCGTCTTTGGCATCGTACCCGCCGCCGGACAGGCCGAGTTTGTGGTGACACATTCGGACCTGGTCGCGGCCATTCCCGACAATCTGACGTACATCGAGGCTGCCGGCGTTCCTGAGGCATTTATTACGGCCCACGATGCTGTGTTCACTCAGGGATTGATAATTCAAGGCGAAACGCTCCTGATCCACGCAGTCGGCTCCGGCGTCGGCCTCGCTGCCCTGCAGTTGGGCAAGGCCGCAGGAGCGAAGGTGATCGGAACGTCTCGGACGGCCGACAAACTCGCACGATGTAAAGAGTTCGGACTCGATGTAGCGATAGAGGCGAGCGATGGCGAATTTGCTGAAAAGGTCCTGGATGCCACCGGCGGAAGAGGCGTCGACGTCATTCTCGACCTCGTTGGCGGAGCGTATTTCGGTCATAACCTCACCTGCCTTGCTCGAAAAGGCCGCCTTATGCTTGTTGGCCTGACCGCCGGCCGCAAGGCGGAATTTGACATGGGACTCGCTTTGCAGAAGCGGCTCACCATTCGAGGGACCGTTCTTCGCTCTCGGTCGCCCGCAGAAAAGGCGGACGCGACCGCGCGTTTCGCAGCCGATGTGGCCCCGCTGATCGCCGCCGGGCAGATCAAGCCGAACATCGACAGTGTTTTTCGTGGCTCTGAGGTTAAGACCGCGTATGAACGGGTCGCATCAAACGCAAATTTTGGAAAGGTGATCCTGGAATTCTAGCCCGCCGTGCGGGCAGCCGCCTCGTCTGTAACGATGCAGAGGCCGGGGACATCCTGGGCGTCGAGTGCGGCCATCAGCTCCTCGGCCTGTCGATAGGTCATCCCGCCTGCCTCGAGCTTATCGAACGACACGACCGACCATGCTGGCTCGTCGAGCCGGGATTCGAGCATGACCACTTCCTCCCGCGGAGCAACGTCCTCGGGTTCAAAAAGAGTAGCGATGGCCTCGCGTTCCTCGTCCATCCGTTTCTTTAGATGCACGATACCGGACCGCATTTCCTGGATTCTCATCTGTTAAACAGCGCGTCTCAAACGTTATCATACGAAAAAAAGGCCTGTAAATACTTTTTTTGCATCGGTTTCCGTACGGGTTGTAGAATCGATGTGTACTTATGCTCTTTCGCGAATCGATCTTTGTCACAGGTTTTCCGGGTTTTATCGCCAGCCGCCTCGTAGAAAAACTAGCAGGCCCTGAGACGCAATTCTTCCTCCTCGTCCAGCCTCAATTCGTCGAAAAAGCCATGGCCGAGGTCGAGGACATCGCGGAGGCGACGGGTACGCCGCTGGAATGTTTTGTCCTCGTTGAGGGTGACATCACATTGCCAAAACTCGGCGTGCCCGACGCTGATCTCGAGACAATGCAGCACGAGGTGACTGATGTTTTTCACCTTGCGGCAGTCTACGACCTCGCAGTCGATAAGGACCTCGCGTTTCGCGTCAACTTCGAGGGAACAAAGAACGTCAACGATTTCGTCCAGACCATCCGACCGCTGCGTAGGTACAACTACGTCTCGACATGCTACGTCGCGGGCAAACGCGAAGGCGTGATCCTCGAGACAGAACTTGAGCATAAGGCAGGTTTTCGCAATTTTTACGAGGAAACGAAATATCTCGCCGAGCTCGAGGTCGAACGCCTCAAGCCGACCGTGCCGGTGACGATTTTTCGCCCGTCCGTGGTCGTCGGCGACTCACAGACCGGCGAGACGGCAAAATACGACGGCATTTATTACCTTATCCAGTACCTAAGAAAGGCTCCGCAGATCTTGCGTGTCCTCAACGTCGGCAACGACACCGTCAGGCTGAACCTGGTCCCGGTCGATTTTGTGGTGGACGGCATAGCAGCTCTCTCAAAAGATAAAGACGCAAAAGGCAAGACCATAGCGCTGGCCGATCCGTCACCGTTGACCACCGCCGCGCTTTTCGACACTATCGCGATAGAAGTGACCGGCCGAAAATCGGAGTTTCGTCCTTCGACACGTCTCGCCGAGTGGTTCCTTAACACCGGCATTTCGCCCGCCGTCACCGGCCTGCCGCATTCGGGCGTGCCGTATTTTTTTATCTCGCAAACCTATGACACCAGTGTGAGCAAAAGCCTTCTCCGGCCGCACGGTATCGAATGCCCGCCGTTCCCTTCGTATGTCGGTAATCTGTTGGATTTTGTAGACGAGTTTCCCGTGTTGTAAAGCAAATCCCGCGGTGCGCAGAGCATCCAAGCGAAAATGAAGCTCATTCTGCAGGTCGTAATGGTTTTCGCTTTTGCATGGTTTACCTCTGCGCAAAGCGGGCGTGTACAGCCTACCCCGACGCCCGAGGACACGCTTAAGGTCGTCACGGAGGAGATCAAGCTAAACGTTCTGGCATTTGACCGCGACGGCAATTTCTTTCGCGACGTCACTGACAATGACATTGTCATAACCGAGAACAACATTCTCCACCAGCCGACCAGTGTCAGGCGCATCCCTGCAAATGTCCTCATCGTTATGGACACAGGCGGCGAGATGCGTTTCGTCAAGAGTCTCGATCGCACCCGCCAGGTCGCCGCCGCTGTCGCGAACGCCTTGCGACAAGGTGATTCGGTCGCGGTCATGCAGTACGCCGACAAGGCCGAGATCGTCTCTGAATGGACGACCGACCGCAGCGTGACGCTGAACGCCATCGCGCGGACGAAATTCGGCCGTCGGTCGCTGATAGTCGACGCGTTAAATAAGGCCCGCGAATTTCTGCTGAGGAACCCCGCCGACAACCGCCACCTTGTGCTCATCACCGACGGCACCGACAGCCTCGGCCGCTCGTCTGCAAAGTTCGAAGCGATGCAGGAGCTGATGGCGACCGATATTTCGGTTCACGTGATCAGCTACACCGCGCTCGAGTCGGCCGATATCGAACCTCGGGCCAAGGGAATTTCGAAGAGTCCGCCTCCAAAGGCGATGCCCGACGAGATACAAGCGACGCTGCCCAACGGCGTTCGTGACAAGGGCGTCAAGGTCGGGCCGACGATAGTCACCGACCGCAGCTTTCTCCGCCGTATGCGTTCGCGTCAAGCCGATCTCGAGACGAGTCAGGGGCAACTCGCAAAACTCGCCGAGAACACAAACGGCGAATTTATCCTGCCCGCCACGACCGACGAAATGCTCGAGAAAGCGCCGCAGGTCGCACGGATGATCGACGCAGCGTATGTAGTGACCTATATGCCCAAAATGCCCGTCGTGGAGACTCGCGGCGTGGCCGAACGCAGCATAGACGTCACCTCAAAACGCGCCGGCCTGTCGGTCATCGCCCGCCGAAAACTCCTCGTTAAAGAATAAATGATGAACAGCCATTTTGGACTTGACATAATCTAGATTTAGAACTATTCTAAATACAGTGATGGCGTCAAACGCTTTACATAATGAGGTTTCAGGCCTAACGCGACAGCGTCGGGTCGTTTTAGAAGTTGTTCGCGAGTGCGGATCGCATCCGACCGCGAGCGACGTTTTTTCGCTGGCAAAGGCGAAAACGCCTTCGATCTCGTACGCGACCGTGTACAACAGCCTTCGGTATCTGAAAGACGCGGGTCACATCACTGAAATAAATTTCGGCCGCGGCGCGAGCCGTTTTGACGCGGTGACACACCGCCATGACCACGCGGTCTGCACCGAATGCGACGCGCTTGTCGACATTGAGATGGATATCCCGTCGGATCTCGTCAAGCGTGCGGCGGAATATTCACAATTCAGGCCCGAGAGCATCGAGTTCACCTTGCGCGGCAAGTGTTCCAGGTGCCGCGGCGAGGAGGAAGCGGTTCCCGCAGCCCGGCTGCGTTCTTATAAGGCCAAACAGTTATCTAAATTTTCACGGCGGTCGAGCAGCCGCCTAATCAAATAGCACAGGAGAGAATAAATAATTATGTCAACAGCAACAGCAGCGGCGACCGCAAATGAGGTCACTATCGCAAAGGTCGGCCAGCCGGCACCGGATTTCGACATGCCGTCGACCAAGAACATCGAAACGCTCGGCGAGAATGTCAAGCTTTCGGACTACAAGGGCAAATGGCTAATCCAGCTCTTTTACCCGCTCGATTTCACGTTCGTGTGCCCGACCGAGTTGATCCACTTTTCGGACAGGCTCGAAGAGATCAACGGCGTGGGCGCCGAGGTTCTCGGCATCTCGACCGACTCGGTCCACTCGCACCGCGCGTGGCTCAAGACGCCGAAAGACCAGAACGGCATCGAGGGCGTCAAGTACCCGATCGCGTCCGACGTAGGCGGTAAGCTTGCCCGCAAATACAATATCCTCGTCGAGGACGCGAATATCGCACTCCGCGGCCTGTTCATCATCGATCCTGAGGGCGTGCTTCAGTACTCGGTCGTCCACAGCCTGAATGTCGGACGCTCGGTCGACGAGGTGCTGCGTGTTCTGCAGGGCCTGCAGACCGGCGGTCTTTGTGCAGCCGACTGGACCCCGGGACAGGAGAATCTTAAGGTCTAGTTCTTTAGAATCGAGGAGGGCCTATTCGTCGTGTGAGACGCATAGGCCCTATTTCTCAGGAGAAAACTATCATGCCAATGAGAATTGGAGACCCGATACCGTCGATGGAGGGTGCGACCACTTGGTTCAACGGCTCGTGGGAGGACAAGCAGGAACACATCAAGGGCAAGCCGGTGCTCGTGCATTTCTGGGCCGTTTCGTGCGGTATCTGCAAGGACAAGATGCCCGCACTTCGTGATCTCATCGCGAAGTACGAGCCCGCGGGCCTGCAGACCATTGCGGTCCATATGCCGCGCTATGAGGCGGACACGGACCTCGACACGGTGAACGAGGCGATCAGCTCGAACAGCATCACCGAGCCGACCGCGGTCGACAGCCTGCACAAGCTGAAGGACGCATTTCAGAATGAGCAAGGCTGGGTGCCTGTTTATTATCTGTTCGACGCCGAAGGCAAGCTGAAAACGCGTGCCGCCGGCGAGTACGGTATCGGCGTGCTGACCACCGCACTCGAGAAGATGTTCACCACTGCGGCCGCTGCGTAAGGGTGCCTAAATTAGCGGCATGCTGGCAATGATCCAGTAGAGCAGCAAAACACTTACAACTATAGACCCGATGAGGAGCCCTACTAGGGCTCCCATCAGCCCAAATACGAAGACATAATCGCTCGTCGTTCCTTTACCGTGCCCCGCGGCCCGCTCCCGGATCAGGTCCATGTTCTGCTGGTTCGCCTTCCAGACAAAATCGAACGCGTCGCCGACGAACGGTATCATCCCGACAACATAATCCACCCCGATGTTGAAAGCCATCCGCAGCAGCGTGATCTTGGGCACGCCATACCGCACGCCTGACACCAGAATGTAAAACGAAGGCAGCACCGTCAGCGTGTCTCCGACGTTGGGTATCAACCCGATCAATGAATCCAGCCCAAACCGCCACCCCGTGCCGGGCACACGAAACAGGCCGTCGAGATAATAGGACAGCTCATCGAGACTCTTCTCGACCTTAACTTGCTTGTGCCGTCGCTCAAGATCGGTCATATCCTATCGTCGCAGATGCACAGGCAGAAACACGAGCGGTAGCGAGTGTGCCGCGCGCGTGAGCGCCGCTCTGCCGAGGACGGCATTCCCTACTGGTCGGGTTTCCGCCTGCCTCATTTTCCAACTATCCGCACCGTCAGTATCTTGTCGCCACGCACAATAGAATCAACCACTTTCATATCAGCCTCGCCCACCTGTCCAAATACCGTATAGCCGCCGTTAAGATGCGGCTGCGGACTGTGCGTGACGAACCATTGTGAGCCGCCCGTATCTTTGCCGCTCAGGGCCATACCCACGGCGCCGCGCGTGTATTCGCGCATGTTGATCTCGCAGCGGATCGAAAAACCCGGGCCGCCCGAGCCATCGCCGCGCGGGTCGCCGTCCTGCATTACGAAGTTCGGCACAACTCGATGCACTTCAAGCCCGTTAAAGTAGCCGACACGCGCGAGCCGGATGAAGTTATCCACGGTGAGCGGTGCTTCCTCAGGGAAAAACTCTATCGTGAACGCGCCTTTGGCGGTTGTAAGCACGGCCTTGACTGAGCCGTTCTTCCTCGACAACGCGCGGCGGTAGTCGACATCAGTATTGATCACCTGTCCGAGCCGTGTACCGCTGATCGCCGAATAAGGCACAACGCGATGCTTGTTGCTCTGCCGCGCAGAGTCGAGCATCGCAGGAATGCCCGGCATCTCCTTTTGCAGCACGGCGTCAGCGAGTATCTCAAACGCCTTCTTTCGAACGATGTAATCGGGATCATCGAGAGCCATCAGAAGACTGCCGGATGCAGCCTTTTTGTCGAGCTTGACCAGCGCGTCCATTATCGCGAGCTTCGCGTCGTTCTCGCGATTGTCCTTTAGGCGGGCCATTATGAAGGCGTTCTTTAGAGCATTAAAATTATCGTCCGTCCTCGGCCGCTCAGACAGCAGTTCAGCCGCAGCCGCCCGAAGGACGACGTCCTCATTATTGAGTTGCCCGCGTAGGATCTCGTCGAGGTTGTCCGGCTTGAAGGCGGCCATTGCCCTCGTCAGGTCAGGCATCGCCATCATGAACTTTGCCTGGTCACGCGGCTTTACGCCGGTGCCCATTCCGGCGACGAACGATCGCAGCTTCTCGCCCGCCTCGAGCTTGAGCTTCTCGTCTCTTCCGGAAGCGACAACGGCCATACCCTGCGCGTAGGCCGACGCCATTTTCCAATTAGCGTAGCCGCCTTCCTTCGCGATATCCGATTGAGCATATCGCCTGGGATCGATCTGCGCGCGAGCGACCTCCGCTTCAGCTGAAACAAGGGCGTCGTTAGCTCGAAACTTGGACAGAAATAGAAGTGCCTCGCCGTGCTCCGAATTCGGCAGCATCCGTCCGATCGCGGCAGCTATCTCAAGAAGCTCGCTCTTTTCGACAGGCAGACCCGCAGCTCTTTTCGGCCGTTTTTCCATCTCCGTCACGAGCTTTACCCCGTACTCTATCAGTCTTTCCGCCGTGGCTTGGTCGCGGTTGCCGCTCAAGGCCCGGATGGCCGTGACCCGCACGCGCTGGTCCGCGTCGCCCGTCGCCGCGGCCAACAGTTCCGGCACCATCGCTCGCGCCTCAGCGGCACCGAGCACACGGGCCGCGCCGGCTCGCACTAAAGGATCACCGGAATTTTTGAGCAGTTGCCGGGCCTCGATGTTCACCTCTCTTGAACGCAGCCGTCCGAGGGTGTTCAGCGCGTCAGCGACGACGGCGCTACTGGGATGCTTCAGGAAAGGTTTCGCAGTGTCATCTGCTCCCGGAGGTTTGGCTCGCAGCAACGCCGTCAGGCCTAAGCGGACGACGTTTTCATATGGGGACGCACGCTTGTCCTCGGCCCGCAATGCTGAGATGATCGCCATTCCAAGCTGCTTCGCGTCATCGTGAGCGACGTTCGCCGCTGCGATCTTTCCTGCAGCTTCTATCGCCCGGGCACGCAGCGAAGCCGAGGCCTTTACGTCATCCAATACGCCCACTACGGCCGCGGCCCCGTCGATCGACTCGATCTCGCCGATCGCGAACATCGCCATCACCCTGACATCGTCCGACAAGTCTTTATCGACCAGCCCCGCCAAAACCCCGACCGCCGCTTTGTCGCCGATCCTACCGGCCGCCAACGCCGCCCGCTTACGAGTGTCCGCATTCGGGTTCGCCATCAAGGCCTCGAGTTTTGCGTCATAGGTCCTAGAGTCTTCGGCCTTTGCGATCTGCACTGCGGTCGCCACCGGCACCTGTGCGGCGGCCGAGCACACCAAAAGTGCCCCAACCCAAAAAGTCGTGAAATATCTCATCCTGTAAATGTGCCCTATGGCGACGTCGCAATCAAATTAGTAGAGGCGAGGCGCGACTCGTCTAGGGCGTATTCACGATCTCATAGCTCGTCGTGATCACTGCGGTAGGTTTTACGGTGGCTGCAACGGAGCAATATTTTGTGTCCGACAGCTCAATGGCATCGGCAACCGCCTTCTCCGAAACGTCGCGCCCATGCACGATATGGTTGATATGGAACGATATGAATTTACGCGGATGATCATCGGCCCGTACGCCCGTTATCTCCACCCGGTAGTCGGTAACCTCCTGCCTTTTTTTCGCCAGGATGGATTCAACGTCTACCGCGGTACAGGCGGCCACGGACACTAGCAACAATTCCATTGGAGTCGGTGCGGAGTGCCTATCTCCTTTAGTGTCCATTACTTGCGAATAACCGTTAGGCGTCGTGCCTATGTAAAACTCGTCGCCCGCGGCCTTTACTACTGCTTTGTATTCATTGCTTGGCATATAGTTATAGGTGGAAGCGCCCTCATTCTAGCACAACGGTCAATGGATGATGTGACGCGTGAACAACCATTGGCACAACAAATGCTTCCAACCGCGCGTGGGGCCCGAGTACGTCCACCGGGCAATAAGGATGGCAATTATGAAAAGCTATTTAGATCGTTTTTATGCGGCTATCGTGCTCGGTGTATTTCTGCTCGCTGGTGCCGGGGCGGCCGATGCGCAGCGGCGAAGTGACCGGGAGGTACGCGACACGCTCCGCAGCCTGAATTCAAAGATCGACGACCTCGACTATGAGCTGCGTCAGCACATGCGGAGCAATTCAGAGGCGCAGGAAGATGTCACGCTGGCATCGGACGAGGTGCGCGAACTTCGTGACGCCGTTAGGAAGTTTGAGGACAATCTTTACCGCCGCCGCGAGAATCGAGATGACGTCAATCAGATCGTCTCTGCCGCACGAGGGGTGGGCGATTTTCTGTCGAGATATCCGTCCAATCGACGTATCGACGATCATTGGACCGGTGTCAAACAGCAGGTCGATCGGCTCGGGGCGAACTACGGTGTCGTCTCCAATTGGAACGCCGAGGAAGAGCCGCAGAACGTTCGCGATTACAATTCCTATCCGACCGGCAAGACTCTCAGCGTCGGCCTGTCAGGCACGTATGAGCTCGACCGTGAGCGGAGCGAGAGCGTGGATGACATCGTCGCCGACACACGTCTCGGGTCCTCTCAGCAACAGGACCTGCGGGACAAGCTCGAGGCACCGCAGCAGATCGCGATCGACATACGCGGGAGCGAAGTGACTCTTGCGACCTCGAACGCACCAGCGGTCAAGTTCACCGCTGACGGTCGCGATAAAGTGGAGCGTGATGCGAATGGACGCAATGTTCGCCTGCGTGCGACTCTTACAGCCGACAAGCTGATTATCTCCTCGGTCGGCGGCGAAACGGACTATAACATAACATTCACATCTGTGTCAGAAGGGCGCACGATGAAGGTCTCGCGTCGCATTACGACCGATTACCTCAACCAGACCGTCTTCGCGGAGAGCACCTACAACAAGATCGACTCGGTTGCTCAGTTGAACGTCGGCGGAGGCGCGGGTAATACGACCACCTACGACCCGAACGGCGGCTACTCCGACAACGACCAAACAGGCACTGTTAACAACGGTGGTGTTCCCGTCATCTCGCCATCGCGGCCTGGCAACTACGTCGTTCCGAACGGGATGATCTTGACCGGTGTCCTCGACAATGAGATCAACACAAAGGTCTCGCAGAACAATGACCGCTTCCGAATGACCGTGCAATCGCCGAACGAATTCCGCGGCGCGACCGTTGAGGGATTTATCTCAGGCATCAACCGCTCGGGCAAGATCCTGGGGCAGTCGAAGATAACGTTCAACTTCGAGCGAATTACGCTTCGTGGCGGCCAAACCTACGATTTCGCGGGCCTGTTGCAGAGCATCCAGGACCAGAACGGCAAAATGGTAAAGGTCGATAACGAGGGCACCGCAAAAGGCGACAGCCAGACGAAGGAAACCGCAAAACGCGGCGGTATCGGCGCAGGCGTCGGAGCCGTGCTGGGTGCGATCATTGGCGGAGCGAAAGGTGCTGTGATCGGGGCCGTTATCGGCGCCGGCGGCGGTGCCGGTTCGGTTGTGCTTACAGGCAAAGAGGATATTCGCCTGATGGCAGGTTCGACGATGACCGTTCAGTCGACCTCGTCGTCGAGCGTTGGGCCCAGATAACTTCAATTCGCATAAAGCACTCTGGACGGGCGGTCAGCATCGCCCGTCCTTTTTGCTATGATGCGTCTGACGTGCGTGCATCATTCAAGACGTTGCCGGAGGAGATCGAGCAATACCGCGACCGCAAGTGGCGTCGTGAGGAATCTCTGCGTGTGGACTCGGCCGAGGACGTCGAGGCGATGGTAGAGGAGCTTGGTTTCTGCCTCGGGCTAACCGACGCGCGGACGGGCCTTCCGTCGCTTTATACGGCAGTCTGCGGGCGCCGGGATGCACAGCTGCCGAGGAACGTTCAAAAGGATTACGAGGCGAGTCGC
>CAZWSK010000029.1:17671-20378 GCA_964636445.1 uncultured Chloracidobacterium sp. | reverse complement strand
TCACGAGGTCCATCGCAAAGGCAAAGACCGGATTCGCCAGCCGCTGCTGAAATCGGGCACGCTCGATCGGAATGGTCTTTGGTTTGACGACGACGTCGGGGTCGATCCCGCCGCCGCTATAGACCGCGCGGCCCGTGTCGGTCTTACTCTCCGGGCCTTTGGGCCGGTCGTCCCGATCGATCTCATCCCTAAAGCTGCCGCCGCCGGTCTCGTAATTATAAAGCTCTCCGTTTGAATAGTCCTTCTGGATCTGGCGTCCCGAAGGCGTCTGATACTTAGCGATGGTCAGCAGCAGCATTGAACCGTGGTCGAGCTGGAACGGATTCTGAACCAGGCCCTTGCCAAAGGTGTTCTCGCCGACGATCAACGCGCGGTCATGGTCCTGCAATGCTCCGGCCAGGATCTCTGACGCGGACGCGGTGCTGCGGTTGACCAGGATCACCACGGGCGAACGGTCGGGCGTACGGTTGCGAGCCGGATATAGCTCATTCACTAGCTCGATGCGGCCACGCTGTGTGAAAACGGTCTGTCCGGCCGAAAGAAAGGCGTCTGCGACGCGATATGCCTGCATCACCAGGCCGCCGCCGTTATCGCGCAGGTCCAGCACGAGCTGCTGCATACCGGCCGCCTTAAGGTCACGCATCGCCGAGACGAACTCGCCGTAGGTCGTCGTATTAAACCCGCCCCGCATCGCGATGTAGCCGACGCCCGGGCGGATCATGTATGCCTCGCTTATCGACGGTTGGGGAACCGCACCGCGGCGGATAGTTACTGTCTCGCGGGTGCCGCCCAAATGCTCGACGACCAGATCGATCGTCGTGCCTTCGGGTCCGCGAAGGAACGAACGCACCTCGCTGAATGATTTCCCCAACAGCGATTCGTTCTTGACCTCTTTTATCGTGCCGTCAGCCATTGCCCGCGGGCCGGAAAAGCTAACGATCTTGTCGCCGTATCTCAGTCCTGCCTTGTGGGCCGGGGCCTCATCGAAAGTGGCTTTAATATAGGTCGCGATGACCTTTCCGTCCGGGTCGCTCAAGTCGCCGATGGTCGCCCCGATGCCGTAGTACCGTGAACTTTGATCGGTGCGAAACGCTTCGTTCTCACGCGCGTCAAAGTAGCCCGAATGCGGGTCGAGCGTATTCAGTGCCGAATCGATCGTGGATTTGAAAAGTCTTTCGTAATCGAGCGATTTGCCAGTGACGTGGTTGCCCTCGATAACCGAAAGAGCGTCGCTCACCTCGTCGCGAATAGATTCGACGGTAGCGGGCGTAGAAAGCCGTCCCGGGGCCGACGCACCCGACTTATCACCCTCAGGCACGATCTTAGCGGTCGCCCCGGGCTGCGCATTGGCCAGGCCTACAGACAGAAGGATCGTAAATACAGCAACGAGTCCGGCAGATCGAATTTTCACAGCGTAATTAACTCCAGGATCAGGCATTTATCGCGTCGAGTACACCAACCAAGAATAGCATCCATTTGAGGAGCAGGAGAAGCATTTAGTTGCCCTTGCAGTGGAAAACTTGAAACCCCTAAGCTTTTTTCACGTAACCTTTTAAGTTACACTTTCTCAAGCAAACCCGATCCTTAATGGAGGACCCTAAATGTTAAAGCGATTCGCGTCTTTGGCCGCTATCGGCCTGTTTCTGGCTGTCTCGGCCTCGGCCCAGACAAAACTGCTCCGTTTCCCCGACATCCACGGCGACCGCGTTGTATTTACATACGGCGGCGACCTGTGGACTGTTTCAACCGCCGGCGGAACAGCCGTGCGGCTGACATCGCATCCCGGCGTCGAGACGTATGCGAAGTATTCGCCCGACGGCCGCTGGATAGCGTTTACCGGACAGTACGACGGCGACGAGCAGGTCTACGTGATGCCGGCGGGCGGCGGCGAGCCTAAGCAGCTTACGTATTATCCGTCACGAGGGCCTCTCGCCCCGCGTTGGGGTTACGACAATCAGGTTCACGGCTGGACCAACGACGGCCGCATCATTTTCCGCAGCCAGCGGGAATCGTGGTCATTGCCGATCGCAAAGCTCTTCACGGTCTCACCGCAGGGCGGCGCGGCCGAGGCGCTGCCGATGCCCGAGGCCGGCTCCGGCGATTTCTCGCCTGACGGCACGAAGATGGTCTACAGCCCTCGTTTTCGCGATTTCAGGCCCGAGAAACGCTACAGCGGCGGCCAGGCGAACACACTTTACATCTACGACATGGCCACGGCCGACGCGAAGCTCATCTCCGAGAACCCGCGTGCCGCCCGCGACGCGATGTGGATCGGCAACACGATCTACTACAACTCGGACAGGGACGGGAAATTCAACCTCTGGGCCTATGATGTAGGTTCGGGCAAGACAACGCAGGTCACCAAGAACAGGGATTGGGACATCCGCTGGCCGAGCTCTGACGACCAGGGCAAGATCATTTACGAACGAGACGGTGAGCTAGAGGTGTTCGATATCAGCTCAAAACGAGCCAATAAGCTGACGATCAGCGTGCCGGACGACGGCATTAACAAGCGAACACGCCAGGTCTCGGTAGCTAACAGGATCACTTGGGCCGCCGTGAGCCCCAAAGGCGAACGTGCCGTATTCAGCGCACGCGGAGACATATTCACCGTGCCCGTCGAAAAAGGCGGCGTCAGGAATCTGACGCGGACATCAGGCGCAAACGACCGCTTCCCTGTCTGGTCGCCCGACGGCCGCTGGATCGC
>CAZWSK010000029.1:12964-17571 GCA_964636445.1 uncultured Chloracidobacterium sp. | reverse complement strand
AACAAGAACTATCGCGTCACGCCCGCGATGTTCAATGCCCACGACCCGACGTGGGACCCGGCGGGCGGCACACTTTACTTTCTTAGCGACCGCGAATACGCACCGCTGATCTCGGGGGCCGAGTTCAATTACGCCACCAACCGCACCGACATGGTCTACGCCCTGACGCTGACTAAGGCCGGGAAAAATCCGTTCCCGCCCGAGAGTGACGAGGTGGCGATCGTCGAGGAAAAGAAGGAAGGAACGCCCGCCGCGTCGCCCTCGCCTGGGTCATCGCCCGCGGCACCTGCAGAGAAGATCGATTTTGACGGCATCGAGGGCCGCGTTACGCGTGTTCCCGGCCTTAACGCGGATAATTATGCCGGACTCGAGGCTGTCAAGGGCCACCTTGTTTACGCGATCGGTTCGCCTTTCTACTATGGCCGCGCGGCTGAAACTCAGCCGTCGATCCGCATCTATTCGGTCAAAGACCGGAAAGAGACGACTTTGGTGCCGAATGCCGGCGGATTTTCGATCTCTGCTGACGGGAGCAAGATCATCGCTTCCCAAATGGGGTCGTGGTTCACGATGGACGCAAATCCCGCGGGCGAACGTTCGCGAAAGAACGTCTCTACCGGCGGTTTGATCACTGAGATCGATCCCAAGGCCGAGTGGACGCAGATGTTCAACGAGGTCTGGCGTCAGTATCGCGACTGGTTCTACGCTCCGAACATGCACGGTTATGATTGGGCAAAGATCCGCGAAGATTACCGCAAGTGGCTGCCGTACGTAAATCATCGCTCCGATCTCAACTATGTTTTATCGGAAATGCAGTCTGAACTTGCCGTCCAGCACGCGTACATCGACGGCGGTGATTTCAATCTGCCGCCTCGAGTTCGAGTGGCCCTGACAGGTGCCCGATTCGAGGTCGATAAGGCAGCGAACCGCTATAGAATCAGCAAGATCTACGGCGGACAGAATGAAGAGGACATCTACCGTTCGCCCTTCACCGAGGTCGGCAGCGAGGCTCGCGTGGGCGAATACGTCATCGCGATCAACGGTGAGAATGTTACGGCTGACCGCGATATTTACTCGTATCTCCGCGGCAAGGCCGACAGCACCGTGACATTTCAGCTCAATAGCACGCCGTCCGCGCAGGGGGCCCGCAACGTCACCATCCGGCCGATCACTGACGAA
This sequence comes from uncultured Chloracidobacterium sp., assembly GCA_964636445.1. Lineage (GTDB taxonomy): Bacteria > Acidobacteriota > Blastocatellia > Pyrinomonadales > Pyrinomonadaceae > OLB17. The sequence goes on along the minus strand of CAZWSK010000029.1, from coordinate 16,395 downwards.
GGCAATCTCGTCTATCTGGATTGGATAATGGACAATCGCCGACGTGTCGATCAGATGTCTAACGGTCGCCTCGGCTACCTTCACATCCCCGATATGGGAGCGCCCGGACTGCGTGAGTTCATCAAGTGGTACTATCCGCAGCTCAAGAAAGAAGGCCTCGTCGTTGACGTGCGAGCGAATGGCGGCGGTAATGTGTCAAGAATGCTTATCGAGCGGCTGCGTCGGAAGCTGCTTGGCGTCAATTACAACAATTACAGCGCTGAGGGGAATCCTTATCCTGACGGCGTCTTCCTGGGTCCAATGATCGCAATATTGAACGAGAACTCGGCCTCCGACGGCGATATCTTCCCTTATATGTTCCGCGAGGCCGGCCTCGGCCAACTCGTCGGAAAACGCAGCTGGGGCGGAGTCGTCGGCATCAATAACCGCGGCACCCTTATCGATGGCGGCGTCGTGAACGTCCCGCAATCTGCTCTTGCCAACACGAAGGGCGAGTACATCATCGAAGGCTACGGCGTCGATCCCGACATCGAGGTCGACAACGATCCAAAGTCGGTGATCGCGGGCCGCGATCCGCAGCTCGAACGTGCTGTAACGGAATTGATGAAGAAGCTGACAACCACGATCAAGCTTCCGAATCGGCCGGCGGATCCGAACAAAAACAAACCGTAACGATGCACCTGCTCGAGGTCGATAGCCTCAGAACACACTTTCCGACTCGGGCCGGGCTGGTTAAGGCCGTCGACGATGTGAGCTTTCACATTGCCGAGGGCGAACTGCTCGGCCTCGTCGGCGAGTCGGGCTGCGGAAAATCGATCACTGCATTGTCGGTGATGCGGCTGGTGTCTTCGCCGGGCAAGATCGTTGGCGGGTCGATACGCTTCAAGGGCGAAGAGATCACCACGGCCTCAGATGAGCGTCTGCGGCAGATACGCGGTAACGACATCGCGATGATCTTTCAGGACCCGATGACGTCGCTCAACCCTGTCTATAAGGTCGGCGAACAGATCGCGGAGGCCCTCAGGCTGCATCGCAAAATGGACCGCAAACAGGCCTGGGACGCCGCCGTCGAAGCCATGCGCGAGGTCGCAATTCCCTCTCCCGAGCGCCGCGCTCAGGACTATCCTCATCAGCTCTCCGGCGGCATGCGCCAGCGCGTCATGATAGCGATGGCGTTGGCCTGCGATCCGGAACTGCTCATCGCGGACGAGCCGACAACTGCGCTCGACGTGACTATTCAGGCACAGATCCTCGAGCTTCTCGACGAGCTCCGCCGCACGCGAAAACTCGCCGTCCTGCTCATCACACACGATCTCGGCGTGGTCGCCGAGGTCGCCGACCGCGTTTGCGTGATGTACACCGGGAAGATCGTCGAGGAGTCCGGCGTCAACGAGATATTCGCAAAACCAAAGCATCCCTACACGCAGGGCCTGCTTCGCTCGGTACCAAAACTGACCGAGACAGGTGTACAAAAGGCCCAACGGCTGCAAACGATCGAGGGGACCGTCCCGAGTCCGACCGATCTGCCGCCGGGGTGTCATTTCGCCCCGCGGTGTGAGTTTAGAATGGAAAGGTGTATTAACGGCGAGATACCGTTCTATCCGACGCCCGACGGAGCGATCGTTAGGTGCGTCCTATATGACGAAGGAGCGAAAACGCTGACCGCCAACGGATGATGGCCGCAACGCAAACACAACCGGACGTCCTGATGAGCGTCCGTCACCTTGTTAAGCACTTTCCCGTCGCGGGCAGTGATGACGTCGTGCAGGCTGTTGACGACATTACGTTCGATATTCATGCGGGCGAAACGCTCGGCCTCGTCGGCGAATCGGGCTGCGGCAAATCGACGGTCGGCCGCTGTCTCTTGCGCCTGCACGAACCGACGAGCGGCGAGGTCGTATTTGCGGGACAGAACATCGTCGGCTTAGGCAGCCGTGAAATGCAATCGCTGCGGCGCGAGATGCAGATCATCTTTCAGGACCCGTACGCGAGCCTGAATCCGCGTATGAGCATCCGTTCGATCGTGTCTGAACCGCTAAAGGTCCACGGCATCGGCGACAAACCCGCGCGAAATGCCCGCGTCGAGGACCTGCTAGCCCGCGTCGGACTCGACCCGAAATACGCTGACCGATATCCGCACGAGTTCTCAGGTGGCCAGCGCCAGCGTATCGGCATCGCCCGTGCATTAGCCCTTAATCCAAAGCTGATCATTTGCGACGAGCCCGTCTCGGCGCTCGATGTTTCGGTGCAGGCGCAGGTCGTGAATCTGCTCCAGGAATTGCAGGAAGAGTTCGGCCTGACGTACCTTTTCATTTCGCACGGCCTCGCCGTGGTCGAGCATATCTCCGACCGTGTTGCTGTGATGTATCTCGGCAAGATCGTGGAGATCTGCGATGCTGCCGATCTGTATTCCGATCCGCTGCACCCGTATTCGCAGGCGTTGCTGTCGGCGATACCGGTGCCGGACCCGACCCAGAAGCGCGAAAGGATCGTGCTCACTGGCGACGTGCCGACACCGATACATCCGCCGTCAGGCTGCCGCTTTCGCACGCGCTGCCCATATGCGATCGAACAGTGTGCACAGGTCGTGCCTGATCTAAGAGAGATCAAGCCGGGACATTTTGCGGCGTGCATTCGCGTCGAAGGCTACGATACGGCTCCGTCGATGGAGTCGGGCAACGGAACAACCGTGGCTAAAATGTCGTAACCTTTAAGTAGTACCCATTTCAATCTAGCGAGGTTCGTATGAATCGTTTAGCCGGGATCATAGTTGCCGCAGTTGGGCTCATTTTAGCTATCGTCAGCATCACGGGCGTTCTTCCGGGCCTGACCGGCACCGGCGTCACGCTTATACTGCTGGGCGGCCTCATCATAGGCCTTAGTTTTATCGACAAAGTCGACAACGAGGGCGAAGAGCGCATGTCCACGCCCGCGACGCTCGCGAATATGTTCTTCTCGCCGACCGAGGTCTTTCGCAACCTGCGGCGGCACCCGCGGTGGCTGGTCGCCCTGCTGATCATGTCGATCCTGTCGGCCGCATACACCAACCTTTTCATGATGCGGCTCACCCCCGAGCGGGTCGCGAATTACGCCATCGACAAGACGCTCGAGATGTCGTTCTTGAATGACGAGGCTCGGGCGCAGATCGAAAAAGGGCGTGCCAACGCGATCGCCGAGAACAAGGATCCCGTCCGGCGCGCAGGCCAGGCTGTGTCAGGATTCGCCACCTCTGTGTTTGGCTACTGCTTTCTCGCCGCCATTTTTATGCTCTTTGCGATGGCGATGGGCGGAAAGATCTACTGGTGGCAGGCGTTGTCGGCAACTGTGTATGCGGCATTCCCGTTCAGCGTGCTGAGGTCTTTACTGAATACGTTGATACTTTTCCTAAAAGATCCGGCCGACATTCACCCGATCCTCGGCGCGAGTTCGCT
>CAZWSK010000029.1:10093-12864 GCA_964636445.1 uncultured Chloracidobacterium sp. | reverse complement strand
GCCCACAGAGGCACATAGGCTGCGAAGAACAGCTTCACGACAAAACTCAACGCCCAGCCGATAAGCAGCCCGAGCAGCCCGCCGAAGCCCGTCAGCGTAGCCGCCTCGATAAGAAATTGGAGGAGAATGTCCGTTTTGCGAGCGCCGAGGGCCTTTCTGATCCCGATCTCCCGAGTTCTCTCCGTCACCGAAACGAGCATGATGTTCATCACGCCCAGACCACCGATCATCAGCCCCACCGACGAGATAACGACCATGAAAAGGAACGTCATCGCCATGATCGAGCGAAACTGGTCGATGATGCTCGCCGCCGTTTCCATCGCAAAATTGTTTTTCTCACCAAACGGCACCTGACGCCGAATGCGCAGCAGGTCCTGAACATCGTCCTTCGCCTGTTCCAATTGTCCCTCACGCGCGACCGCCAGAATGAACAGTTCATCCGCATTGGGCTTGAGCTTCAGTGCCGCGCCCATGGGCATATAGATGACGTTTGTCTGATCGTTGTTCCCGCCGCCTCCGCCAAAGAGCTGTTCCTTTTTCTCAAGTCGCCCAATAATACGAAACTCCAGCCCGCCGATCTCGAGCGTCTCACCTATCGGCGATTGGTAAGGGAAATACGTGTCCTTTACGAAATTACCTATAACGCAGACATTCGCTTTCGCTTCGTGTTCGCCCTGCGAGAACCACCGCCCCTCCATCAGCACCTCGCCCGGCGAACGCTCGACGTCGGGCAGAGTCCCCTGCAGCTGCACCGCGGACGACGTCTTGCCGTTCTTGCCGGTAACATTTATTTTCTGCCCAAAGAAATTGCTCGATATATCGAGATAAGGCACCGCAAGCTCGATCGACGGTAATCGGCTTATCGCCTCGGCGTCCTCCATCGTCAGCGGCTTTCGCATCCGCTCCTCACGTGATGGAGCACTGGTGCGAACGCCGATATCGAACTTATAAAGAAAGATCGACCGCGTCCCGTACGACTCGATCTCTTTCCTAAACGCCAGGTCAAACCCGCTGATCGCCGACGAGATCAGCATTACCGTCACGACGCCGACCACCACGCCGAAGATCGTCAAGAACGAGCGCAGCTTGTTGGCCTTGAGCGTATCAATGGCCATTTTGAAGTTCTCTGCGAATGGTCCGGTTATGACCTTCATCTACTCAGTCCTCAGTGCTTCGATAGGATCCATTCTCGCTGCCTTCCACGCCGGCATTAGCCCGGCGATAACGCCTATGCCGCCGGAGAAGATGATCGCAAAAAGGCCGGACAGCAGCGTTATCCGCGTTTCCAGGATATAACGGGACAAGATAAAACCAAGCAGATATGCGACCGCGAGCCCGACCGCTCCGCCGATGACCGCAAGCGTGCCGGACTCAAACAGAAACTGCTGTAGGATATCCTTCTGTCTCGCGCCGAGACTCTTCCTGATGCCGATCTCCTTTGTCCGCTCCGTCACAGCGACGAGCATGATGTTCATGATCACGATCGCGCCGACGACGAGGGCGATCGACGGGACGATGAGGATGATCATAGAGATGACGCCGAATAAGCGATCCTTGAGGCCCGTGATCGCGTCGGGCGTCAGGATTCCGAAGGTGTCCTTCTCGCCGAATTCGAGTTTTCGCTTGATCCTCATCAGCGTGCGGACCTCTTCTACGGCGTCGTTAAAGACCTTGTCGTTGCGTGCCGTAACTACGAAATAAAGCCCGCGGCTGCCCCGCAGCCCGCCGAAATTTGCGCCGTAGGTCTTTAAGGGAAACTGGACGAAACTGTCCTGCGGCTGGCCGAAGATAGTGCCTTTTGCGGTCTGAATGCCAATAATACGATACGGAATTCCCTGTATCGTGATCTCGCTGCCGAGAGCGTCACCCCGCGGGAAAAGCTTCGTCGCGATGTCCATTCCGACGTAACAGACACGAACGGCGTTATTGTTCTCTGACTCAGTGAAATAGCGCCCCTCGGCAATGTCGAGCTTCTCGATCTCGCCGATCACCGGTTCCGCGCCGTCGACCCTGACGTCACGCAGCGTCTCGCTCGGACCTTTGACCTCGCGCGAATTCGGAAGTGCCTTGGCTCCTATCTTGTCGACATAAACGGCGCGGTCCCGAATAAAAACGAGCTCTTCGTACTCCAACTCATCGTTCCGACGCTGCGCCTCAGCAATGGTGTCGGTGTCCTTAAAATCCTCGAAGCTGAACCGCCGCACCGTAAACGAATTCGAGCCGATTCCGGCGATCTTCTCATCCACATACGCGTTGAAGCCCTGCAGCAGCGACAGCACGACCATAAACGCCGTCACGCCGATGATCATTCCCAGCAGCGTCAAAAACGACCTGAGCTTGTGTGCCCAGATCGCTGAAAGTGCCAGCTTTAGGGATTCGATTAGGTCCATCAGGCCGCCGTTCCGCTATACTTCAGGTTAACTTACGCGGCGGCTTATCAAAAGTTTACGCGGCTATTCATACCGCAGAGCCTCGATCGGATCGAGCCGGGCGGCCTTCATCGCCGGGAACACGCCGAACACAATACCGACGCCCGCCGACGCGAACAGCCCGACGAATATCGCCCATATCGGGATATACGCGGGAAGCGGTGAATATGCGTTTATGAGCATGCTCAGGACCTCGCCTATCGCGATGCCTATCGCTCCGCCGATGGCTGTGAGAATAGCGGCCTCTATCAGGAACTGGGCTAGTATGCTCGAGCGCGGCGCGCCGACAGCCTTCCTGATGCCGATCTCCTTCGTCCGCTCCGTTACGGATACGAGCATGAT
>CAZWSK010000029.1:1352-9993 GCA_964636445.1 uncultured Chloracidobacterium sp. | reverse complement strand
ATGAACGCGATGTTGTCGCGCGACTGGCCAAAGAATGATCCGAGCACGCTCATGACGCCGATGACGCGAAACACGTTGCCGTCGACCTTTACTTCCTCGCCGAGCGGATCGTCGCCGTTCGGAAAGAGCGCCTTTTCGAGATCCCGGCCCAGGACGATAACGTTAGATCGCTCACGCATGTCCGAGTCCGAAATGAACCGACCATAGCCGATGTACTGCGAATGCGTGAATTCATAGTACGGCGTCGCGCCCATCAATATCGGCGTGTCGGACTGTTTGTCGCGGTATCGCACCGTAACAGCGAGCTGCCGCTGAAGAGGCGAGACACCCGCCGCGGTCGGCACCTCGTTGCGGATCGCTTCCGCGTCCTCCACGGTAAGCTCCTTGCGCTGACGTTCTTCCTGGCCCGGCGGCTTGCCGAAGCTCGGGTCGAACTTTGACACGAAGATCGTGTTAGAGCCTAACGACTCGATCTGCTCTGCGAAGCTGCGGTTCAGGCCCTGAATGATAGACACCATTGCGAGTACCGTCACGACGCCAACCGTCACGCCAAGTATCGTCAGGCCAGAGCGGAGCTTGTTCCGCACGAGCGTGTCGAGTGCCATGACGGCGGATTCTTTCAGGACGTATCGTGTCATCTCATTCGTTCCTCATCGCCTCTATCGGGTCGAGTTTCGCCGCCTTCACTGCCGGATAAAGTCCGCTGACGACGCCGACCGCGAACGAAACGCCCACGCCCAGCACCGCTGAGCTCGCGCGGATGTAAACAGGGAAGCCCATCGCAAAGGACAGGATGAATGCCAGCCCGTAGCCTGCGATCACGCCCAAAGCCCCGCCCACCGACGTGACAAATATCGCTTCTATTAGGAATTGCTGCAGGATATCGGAACGGCGGGCACCAACGGCCTTTCTGAGTCCGATCTCGCGTGTGCGCTCGGTGACCGAGACGAGCATGATATTCATGACGACGATGCCGCCGACGACCAGTGAGATCGCGGCCACGCCGATGGTCGCGGCAAAGATGCCCGACGTCGCGCTGCTGTAGATGGAAAGGAAGGCATCTTGCGACTCGACCGAAAAGCCGTCGTCGTCATCGCCCGCCGTCTTTCCGCGCCGATTTCGCATCAGAACACGCACCTCGTCTTTCGCTGTTTCGAATTGCGACTGATCGTCCACCTGAATATGGACCGTTATCGAATCACGCGCCCCGAACTTCCTCTGGCCCGCCTGAAACGGCATATACACAAAGTTGTCTCGAGAGAATCCGAGCACTTTGCCGAACGGCGTCGCGACGCCGACGATGCGGCACGGAATTCCGTCGATCAGCACACTCTCGCCGATCGCGGAGTCGGGAGAACGGTCGTTGAGAACGTTTGCGAGCAGGTCGTTGCCGATCACACAAATGTCTCGGCCCGACGCTGCTTCCTGTTCCGTCCATACGCGCCCGGCCTGCACGGTGACGTTCTCTATCGCGAACATCGACGCCGTCAGCCCTCGCACGGCAACGCCCTCCGAACGGTTCTCGCCGAACTTGACCATTCCCATTCCGTTCAGCGACATTCCCGTGCGGCTGCACGAACGGCACGCACGCGTGATGAATTCAGCGTCGTCGCGTGTGATGTCCTTTCTGCGGTTGAACTTGATCAGGTCCTCGCGCGAGGTGATGACGAGCGGGCGCTTCGCAACGCTGAATACTGTGGAGCCCTGCGACGAGAACGCCGTCGCGACCGTCTGGTCGAGGCCGCTGATGATCGTCACCACCGCGATCACCGATGTGACGCCAACGATGACTCCGAGCAACGTAAGAAATGTCCTAAGCTTATTCGAGCGCAGGCTCAGCAGAGCGAGCCTGAACGACTCATTGAGGAGGCGGAGCCTGCCGAGAATTCCCATTCCGGCTCAACTATACGACAGAACCGTCACAGCTTCATGTGCGTTTTGTCACCAACCGCCAAGAGCCTCAGCAACCACTCGACCATTGCCGTTCGATCAGAACCATGAGTATGGCAAACGAGCATCAAGCTATCACGCCGCTTACGCGTGGCAAACGAAAGAGTATGCGGGGAAAACTCTTCACGGACTTTCGACCAATTTCGGGTTTATATTCGACCAACCTGGCGATCATACGTGCGCTACGCGGCGATTGTACGCGACCAACCGGCCATAAAACTCCGACAGCACACGGTTTGGGCGCAAAATCGCGGACTTTTGGAGAAGAGAACTGTGCGCGCCCGTTTCGGGAAATTATTTTATCCTTTCGTCGGATTTGATCTTACCGTCCATGATGGTGATGACGCGGTGGGCGCGCTCGGCGATGTCGGGCTCGTGGGTGACGAGGATGATGGTGTTGCCCTCTTCGTGGAGCTTTTCGAAGAGGTGCATGATCTCGATCGAGGTCTTTGAGTCGAGCGCGCCCGTCGGCTCGTCGGCGAGCAGGATCGACGGGTGATTGACCAACGCACGCGCGATCGCGACACGCTGACGCTGGCCGCCCGAAAGCTCATTCGGGCGATGCATCACGCGGTCGCCAAGCTCGACCGAAGCAAGCGCGGCCTGCGCTTTGTCGTGGCGTTCGGCAGCGCGGATGCCGGCGTAGATCAAGGGCAATTCAACATTGTGCAGCGCGGTCGCGCGGGCGAGCAGATTAAAGGTCTGAAAGACGAAGCCGACCTCTTTGTTGCGGATGCGGGCCAGCTCGTCGTCGGACATGTCGGAGACGAGGTTGCCGTTGATCCAGTAGTCGCCTTTGGTAGGCGAGTCGAGGCAGCCGATGAGGTTCATCAGCGTGGATTTGCCCGAACCCGACGGGCCGATGATCGCGACGTATTCGTTACGCTGGACCTCGAACGACACGTCGCGAAGCGCATGCAATTCCTCGGTGCCCATCTGGTATGTCTTCCAGATGCCCTCCATTTTGATAAGGGCGTCGGTCGTCGGAGCTTTGCCGTTCTGCTCAGGCTGTGTGCCGTTTTCGTCTTCCATGAACCTATACATGCGCGTGAGTCTGGAGTCGGCAGTCTCGAGTCTTAAGCAGGACTTTTCCTGCTTCGGACACAAGACTAAAGACTTACGACTTATTGGAATTATCGCCTTCTTTCTTCGTTGATTTCTTGACCGCGGTGCCGTCTTTTAGCGTGTTGAGCACGCGGCTCGGGCCGGTTATCACTTCGTCGCCTTCTTTGAGGCCGCTGATGATCTGGCGGTCGGATTCGCCGATGATGCCCGTCGTGACCTCGACGAATTTTGCCTTGTTGCCGTCGAGAATGTAGACACCGGTGATGTTCTTCGGCTTGGCTCCCGGCTCGGGAACGTCGCCCGGCAGAGAAGGCGTCGGTGTGCCCTCAGGCTTCTTCTCGATCACCGCCTGCAACGGGACAGCGATCACATTCTCAACCGTCTTCGTGGTGATCTCGGCCGTAGCGCTCATGCCGGGACGCAGGCCGTTGCGAATCTCGTCATTGAGGTCTTTTAATTCAATAACAACACGGAATTCCTTGGCTTCCTGGACGTTAATATTTGTCGAAAGCCCGCCGCTCGTCTGCGATTTACCAACCGCGAGCGGTGTCTTCTGAGTTACCTCGCCGATGATCTCTTTGTCGCCAAACGCGTCGACTTTTATCTTAGCCGTCTGCCCGACTTCGACCTGATCGATCGAGGTCTCGTCGACCTTTACCTCAACGTTGATAGAGGACATGTCCGCGATCGTGAGCAACGCAGTCGTCGAGAGCCCAGCGACCGCGAAGGTCCCGACCTTCGACGGGATCTCGGCGATCACGCCATTTATGGGCGCGACCTGCAGCGTCTTATCGCGTTGATTCCTTTGCCCACGAAGCACAGCCGCCTGCTGATTCGCACGAGACTGGCTTGACGACACGCCAATATTTGCGGTCTCTACGCCCCTTTTGGCGTCACGAACGGCAACCTGCTGCTGAGCAACACGCGCCTGCGCGTCTTTGATGCCGAGCTGACGACCGCTGAGATTCGACTTCGCGGTGTTAAGAGCGGCCCGCGCGTTCTCGACACGGTCCTTTGACTCGTCATAAAGCTGGCGCGAAATAACGCCGCTTTCGAGCAGCTGTTGGTTACGGTTCAGTTCCCTGTTCGCAGCGTTCAGTTCAACCTGCGCCCGATCAACGTCCGCCTGAGCGGTAACGACCGCCTGCCGGGCCGAATCGACCGCGACCTGAGCGACATTCAATTGCTGCTGCGCCTGCGAGAGATTGTTCTGCGCGGCCGTGACCTGCGATTGAGACGAACGGACCTCGTCCTGTGACGCCTGGAACGCCGCGAGCTGAGCGTCTGTGTTCGATTGGAGTTGATTCGGATCGAGCCGGACGAGCGGCTGCCCCTTCGTCACCTGATCGCCTTCCTTGACGTAGATCTCTTCGATACGGCCCTGGACCTCGCTAGTGAGGTTCATGAACTGGATCGGCCGCACCTCGCCCGACGCCGTCACGCTCGAGCGCAACTGGGGGCGCGTCTCGACCTTAACGACCGTGACTTCCGGCGTATCGCTTCGAGTGGCAAGAATGCTGCCGATGATTATGATCAAAAGCAAGACACCGCCGACAATGCCGCCGATGATCTTCGTCTTCTTGGTCAAGGCCATAGAAATAAGCTCCTAAGGAGTGTCGAGAACAAAGCGAAGTATAACTGAATGCGTTGTCCTTGTCGTATCAAACCCCATATTACGACGACGTTTTTGCCATTGTTTCAAAAAACTGCGCTCGCCGTCTGCAGCGAGAACGCTTTGCGATCACCCGGTCAAACGGTAAACTATTACACTTGCACGCCACAGGCGAATAGTTCGATAATTTATTGGTACAAATGATAGTTTGCCCTCGATGTCAGACCTCAAATCTCGACACATCGCGCTTTTGCGATGAATGCGGCAGTCGATTGGCCACGGCACACGAAGCGGCGGTTCCGCCAAATTTTCCGCAGTACGTGCCTCCAGTGCCTGAGTCGCCGGCTCCGGTAGCGTCGAACGTCACCTCGTTCGGCATACCTGAGGTCCAGCCGCTTGAGACGCCGGCCAGTAAGCCCGCCGAGGCTCCGGTGCCCGCCGGCACTCATGCAACGCTCGTTATCGAACGCGGCGATGGCCCCGGAACCGAGTTCCGGCTTAGCAATGACGAATCGATAATCGGCCGTTGGGACGCCGACAACGGCATCTTTCCGGACGTCGACCTGGATGCCTATGATTCGGACGCAAAGGTTTCCCGGAGGCACGCTCGGATAATTAGGAGCGGCGCCTCGTACTCCATCGAGGACCTTGGCTCCACTAATGGCACTTACGTAAATCGCGGCAGGCGCCTCCTGCCGGGCAGCGCGCAGCCTCTCAACGACGGCGACGAGGTTATCGTCGGAAAGACCTTCTTGCGATTCCAAACCATCCGGTAACATGACAGTTTGTCAAAAATGCGGCGCGGAGACAGAGGACGGGCAAGAGTTTTGCTCTGAGTGCACCGTCGAGTCTGCCCCTGCCCCCGACCCCGGAATGGCCCTCGATCCGCCTCCGCCCGAGATCCTGGCCGACTCCGTTTCTGCGGAGAGGACTCCGCTCGAAAAGCCGGATGAGCCATCACCCGTTACCGAAATTTCACAAACCAACGACACCGGCAGCAAGAAGCCCGGGCTGAAACCGCTCGCGGCAGGAACGCTCCTGAATAGCCGGTACGAAGTGATAAAAAAGATCGGCGGCGGCGGCATGGGAGCCGTCTACTTGGCTCATGATAAGAATTTAGGCGTGGAAAGGGCCGTAAAAGAGATGGTCCAGTCCAGCATTGAAGAGGACCAGCAAACAAAAGCGATCGAAGATTTCAAACGCGAATCGATGATCCTGTCGACCTTGGACCATCCTGCGATCCCAACGATCTACGACTATTTCTACGACGAGGGCGAAGGGCGGTTTTACCTCGTGATGAAGTATATATCTGGCGGTGATCTCTCGACACGGCTTCGCTCTGCACCGGGTGGGAGGATCGACGAACGGACCGTTACAGAGTGGGCTGTGCAGATCGCTGACGTGCTCACGTACCTGCACGGTCTTCCGGCGACCATCGTCTACCGCGATCTCAAGCCGTCAAACATCATGATCGACGGCAAGACGGATCGGATCATGCTGATCGATTTCGGGATTGCGCGGTCTATCGATCAGCGGCAGGAACAAGGTGTGACCGCCGTTGGCACGATGGGCTATGCTCCCCCGGAGCTTTTTTCCGGACAGGTTGAGCCCCGCTCTGATATTTACAGCCTGGGCTCAACGATGTTCCACATGCTCACAGGGGCGGATCCGCAGAACAATCCTCTGCTCATCTTCGATTTTCAGAAGAATCCACGCCCCCGCCAGATCAACCCGCAGCTCTCGGACCAGATGGAGTGGATCCTGATGAGGGCCGTCGAATACAAGGTCGAGAGCCGTTTTTCCAGCGCCGACGAAATGCGGCGCACCCTCGCCGAACATCTCGAGAACCTGAGGTCGGGAAACGTCAGCTACGGCGTAACCGAGGCGCCTGAGGCCGTTAGTCTTGCTAACCAGGCCGTCTTTTGCGGGTTCTGCGGACAACGAATAGTCGCCAGCGATATGTTCTGTGCCTTTTGCGGAGCGAAGCAGCCGATCGGCCAACAGGGCGTGCACGGGGAAATATATTCATCCCGGCCGGCCTCTGCGACCGCAAAGCTGCTGATCGAAGGCACAAGCGAGCTTAGTGCTCCCGTATTCTCGCTCGAAAAACCCGAAAATCTCGTGGGCCGCCGCGACCCGATGTCGAATATATTCCCTGAGGTCGATCTGTCACGATTCGACCCACAGACAAAGATCTCGCGAAGGCATGCACGCATCTGGCGCGACGGAATGGATTTCATGGTGGAGGACCTGGGTTCATCGAACGGAACTATTTTGCTCGGTGGCTCGTCAGATACCATACGCCTCCGGCCGCACCAGCCGCATGTGCTTGCCAGCGGCGACCGGCTTCGATTAGGCGACACGACACTGCATTTCATTTTCGGTAAATAACTATGTCGTCAGCAGCAACCGCGACGGTCTCCAAGAGGAAGGAAACTGTCGTCAATTTCGTCCCAGCCCAGGTCAAGGCGCCTTTCATGCTGCGCTGTGCGGCGCTATTCATCGACTATATCCTGCTTTTGACGTTGCCGCTCCTGTGGCTGTTGTGGGGCAGGCTTATCAGCGATACCTCCGGGAACACTGCTCCCGGTGGGCTCGTTTGGTTCCTCTTGACCGTTCTTTGGATCCTTGATTTCGTCCTGCTGCCGCTGCTGCGGGGTCAGACAGCCGGAAAGATGCTGACCGGTATCACGATAGTCGGATCGGACGGCTTGCCCATCGGCCTCGTGACCATCCTAAAACGTAACGTAATTGGATATCTGCTCACCGCCGCCACGCTGGGCATCGGCTTTCTTGTTGCCGGTTTCAATGCGACGGGCCGTTCCCTGCATGATGTTGTGGCAGGGACGGTTGTTGTCCAAGGCCGCAAAAGGCCAGTATAATCACCGAAAATGGCCGATCTCGTCGTTACCCATCCGAATGGCTCATCCGACAGGTTTCCGCTGTCACGGCTTCGCACGACCATAGGCCGTTCGGCGCGAAGCGATATTTGTATTCCGGACGCATTCGCTTCAAGGCTTCACGCCGAAGTGCGGCAGGAGGGCGATTCGTTCTGGCTGCATGATCTTGGCTCAGCTAATGGCACGCGGTATAACGGAGCGATCATCGCGGCTCCACAAGCTATCTTTAACGGCGGCGAGATCCAGATCGGTGAGACGAAGATAAAGTTTGACGACGGCGGCCTTAGGAAGAGCATAAGCTCAACGCTCATCGCCGACACGACGGACCAACTCGACCCGTCGAAAACGATCGCGCTCAGCGGTGTCCGAAATCCCACTGCCGAGATCCTCGACGCGTCAATGTCGAGCCGGTCGGACCTGATGGGCCTGATCAGCAAGGTAGGCGTCGCCCTTCTCGCCTCGAGCACACTCGACGAAACGCTAGATCAGGTCGCTTCCCTCGTCTTTGAGGCGGTGCCGGCGGAGCGTGTGATCATAATGCTCCGCGATGAGAAAACCGCCGAGATGGAGATCAAGGTCGCACGTATGCGCGGCAAGAACGATCCCATCGAAGAGGTCCGCCTTAGCCGGGCGATCATGACCGAAGTGATGGAAAATGGGAAATCCGTCCTCACGTCAGATGCCCAGCACGACCCGCGGTTCTCCTCGCAAACCATTGTCCTGCAAGGGATTCGCTCTGTGCTCGCTGTTCCGCTCAGCGTTGATGAACGCCACGTTTTCGGGCTGATCTACGCCGATTCGCCGACCAATGAGGTGACATTCACCAGCGAGCACCTCGACATCCTGACAACGCTTGCCTCCGTGGCGTCGATCCGGGTCGAGAACGCGAGCCTGCTCGAAGAACGAATGAACCGCGAGCGAATGGAACGCGAGCTTGAGCTTGCGACCGAGATACAACAGCGGTTCCAGCCGTCGGGACCTCCGCTGGTCGACGGTTACGAGTTTCAGGGCATCTCCTTCTCCTGCTATGAGATCGGCGGCGATTACTACGATTTCATTGAGCGTGGCGATGGCAAAGTGTTAGTTGCCCTCGGCGATGTTTCAGGCAAAGGCA
>CAZWSK010000029.1:0-1252 GCA_964636445.1 uncultured Chloracidobacterium sp. | reverse complement strand
GAGCGTGGCGATGGCAAAGTGTTAGTTGCCCTCGGCGATGTTTCAGGCAAAGGCACCGCCGCAGCCTTGCTGATGTCGAGCCTTCACGCCGCGATCCATGCTCAGATCGCCGCAAAGTCAACACTCGATGAGACCGTTGTCGCGGTCAATGAATACCTCGCGGAAAATACTCCGGCGAACCGATTCGTCACCCTATTTATTGGAGAACTTGACCCGGCCGTCGGTCAGTTTCGCTTTATTAACGCTGGGCACAATCCGCCGCTTCTCGGCCGTGCGGACGGCACTGTCGAACAGCTCGACTCGGGCGGTCTACCGCTCGGAATAATGCCCTTCTCAGAGTACGAGGCCGGTACGGTTTCGCTCGGGACCGGCGATGTCCTTGTGATCTACTCAGACGGCGTGTCTGAAGCAAACAACTTAGCCGAGGAAGAATTCGGCCTGGAGCGCCTGACGGAAGTCATAAAAGCAAACGTGGCCCGGTCAGCTTCTGCCATCCGGGACAAGGTCGAATCAGCCCTTTCCGCGTTCACCGGTAGCGCGGCACCCAACGACGACATCACGCTTGTGATCGTGAAACGGCCTTAGCGGCCTGAGCTATGGCCTCGCCGGGAGGTC
Source organism: uncultured Chloracidobacterium sp. (assembly GCA_964636445.1). GTDB lineage: Bacteria > Acidobacteriota > Blastocatellia > Pyrinomonadales > Pyrinomonadaceae > OLB17. The sequence continues at coordinate 637 of CAZWSK010000029.1, read as the reverse complement.
CATCTGCGTTATGATCAGGGCTCGTACCTCACCTTGTTCGTCGTTCACCACGACGATCAGATAATCGTGCCTTTTACTGGCGACACGCACCGTCCGGCTCGGGCCTGAACCAGTAATGCGAGGGGCCGAGTCGACGCTGTCTCCGTAGGATCTCTGGACCACATCACGAACGGCATCCAACATTAGATTGTTGTCGGCCGGAAGCAGTTTCCCCGCAAATGTCGCGACGGTCTTGGTCTCGTCCTTTTTGTAGGTGTATGTATATCCCTTGACCTGGCCGGGCCTGGGAATGTCGCCGCCCGAGGGTGGCAGGCTCTTGACATTCGACGTCGGCACCTGTGCGACTGGCGGCGGCGATGCTGCGGGATCCGCCACCGGCGTAACAGACACTGCAACGGACGGCGAGACAGCAGGTTTGCTTGAGGAATTCGTGTTCACCGGCTGCGAGCAGCCGGCCGTGATAGCCGCGACCAGAGTAGAAGCGCAAAATAGCCTATTCATGAACATGAGAACTTTTCTATTTGACCCATCCCGGCACCGAACACGGCCCGGCGAGTGTCTCGAACACGCCGTCCCCGTCGTCATCACGGTAAGAAAAGTACGTTGTTACACCCGAATAGACCTCGCGGTCTTCCTC
>CAZWSK010000028.1:19756-21081 GCA_964636445.1 uncultured Chloracidobacterium sp. | reverse complement strand
ATGGAGATCTATTTCGAGCTGGTCAAAGACGCGGAGGGGCTAAAAAAGGCTTGTGATGAGCTCAAGTCGGCACCTGCGCTCGGTTTTGATGTTGAGACGACAGAGCTTGAGCCGCAGAAGGGCGAGTTGCGGCTCATTCAGCTCAGCGATGGCAGGAAGACGGTCGTTATAGATCTCAGAGGCTTCGGAGAGGAGCTTCGAGGGAATGAAGGTCTAAAACCGCTAAGCGACCTGTTAGCGTCAAATAAACAGGCCAAGATCGCACATAACGCGAAGTTCGATACCAAATGGGTCCGACATCACTTGGGCGTCGAGGTCGGCGGCGTGTACGACACGTATCTTGCGAGTATCCTGATCGCGGCGGGCGAGGGCGAGAGGCGGCATGGGCTGGCTGACGTCGTGCAGTTTTTCCTCGGAAGAACGCTCGACAAGACCGAGCAGGTCTCGGAATGGGGAGCGAATGAGCTGTCTCGGTCGCAATTGGAATACGCCGCTCGCGATGCGGCGATCATGCCCGAGGTCAAGGCAAAGCTTGAGGAGCGTATCGCGTCCGACGGGCTCGCGGCGGTGATGGACCTCGAGAACGAGTGCGTCGTGCCGATCGCAGAGATGGAGCTGAACGGTTTCTACATCGACCGAGCGCGTTGGCGAGAGCAGCTTGATAAGGTGTCGGCTGTCCAGCGTCGCGCGGGCGACGAGCTGCAGCATATGTTGGCCGCGGGAGTTGCGCAGGCGTCACTTTTCGGAGCTCCGCAGATCAATCTGGACTCGATCGATCAGGTGACGGACGCTCTGGTAAACCTTGGCGTTCCGATGCCGCCGTCGACGCGAGCGTGGCAGCTTCAGCCGCTGGCGGAGCAGTATCCGCAGGTCGCAAAGCTGCTCGAATACCGCGCGGCAGCGAAGGCGACGTCGAGCTTTGGCGAGAACATTTTGGAATTCGTCGACGACGTGACGAGCCGCATCCACGCCGACTTTCGACAGATCGGTGCTCCGACCGGACGCTTTGCATGTTCAAAGCCGAACCTGCAGCAGATACCTCACGAGGCGGAATATCGACGGTGCTTTACGGCTCCCGAGGGCCGCAAACTGGTGATCGCGGATTACTCACAGATCGAGCTGCGGATATTGGCCGACTTTAGCGAGGACGAGAACTTTATTAACGCCTTTGTCTCGGGGCAAGACTTTCACGCGGCGACGGCGGCACAGGTGTTTGGTATAAAGACCGAGGACGTCTCGCCGGAGCAGCGTTCGTTTGCGAAGCGGCTGAATTTCGGCGTAGTGTACGGCATCGGGGCACAGCGGTTTGCGATGATGACCGGCCT
>CAZWSK010000028.1:7010-19656 GCA_964636445.1 uncultured Chloracidobacterium sp. | reverse complement strand
ATGACGCGTGCGGGCAAAGGCTTCGTCAAACGTGTCCCGATCAAGGTCGACGCGCATGTCGCTGACGAATGGTGTAAATAAAAGCGGGAACCACCAAAATACACGAAAAGGCACGAAACGGAGAATTCCTATTCGTGCCTTTTAGTGTTCTTCGTGGCCCCTTCCTACGCTGTGGCCTCTGCTTTGGGCAGGATGTAGAGAATTCGCGTGCAGCTTTCGCAGGTGATGATCTCGTCGCCTTTTTTGACGTTGAGCTGGACCTGCGGGCGTAAGTGCATATAGCACGCGCTGCAGGCTCCGCCGACGACCTCGGCCACGGCGATGCCGTCCCGGCTGCGTTGGGCGAGACGGTTGTAAACGCTCGCGAGCTGGGCCGGCAGATGCGTGAACGCCTCGGCACGATGCGCGGTCTGGGTGTCGAACTCTTTACGGTCGGCGGCCAGAGCGGTGTCAAATTCAGCAAGAGCGGCGTCGCGTTTGCCGTCCAGCGAATTGATCTCGTCGGCTCGGTCCGCAAGCTCTTTCTCGACACCCTCTAACTCCTCCATCGACTCTACGATCTGCGTCTCGAATGCCGCGATCTGCTTTTGCAGGGCGTCGGTCTCACGCATGGCAGTCTCGTATTCTTTTTGGTTCTGAGCGTGTTTGAGGTTGCGGTCGGCTCGTTCGAGGTACGTCTTGTTCTCTGCTATCTGGCGTTCGAGGTCGGCCCGTTTGGCGACGAGCGAGTCTCGGCGGTTTTGCACCTCGCGAATAGAAGAGGCGTGCTGTTCAAACTCTTGTTCGATCTCGGCACGCCTCGTGTCAGCGGTATCAAGTTGTTTTTTTAAGCGGCGGAGATTCGTATCTGTCCGCTGCAGATCTATCAGTTTATCGAGTTCGGCTATCACTGTCTTTACTCCCGTAAACCAATAGGATACAGCAACGTCTGTCAGGTGTACAACCTAACGCTCGAGGAACAGGTCGATGTGGCGACGAACTTGGTCGGGGCCAACGATCTTGCCCGCGCCGGTGAGCCACTCCGGCAGATCGTCGGCGTGAACCAGTCGTAATTCTTCTCCGGCTTTTGGAATGCCGAAATGCCGAATTTGTGCGATGGCCATTGCTCCGCCTCGCATGATGCCGTCCGACGGAGTTCGTGCCCAACCGGCCGCGACCGAGAGGCATCTTACACCCTGACGTATTTCGAGGAGTGATCCGACCATACGCGATGGTCCCTGCTCAAAACGGTGCGGCTCTTCGCGGGTGATCGAGATATTGGTGTGACGGGCCTGTTCTTGTGCCGCGATCTCGAGGAATGCGTCGATCAGCCACGTGACACCTCGGCTGCGGATCGCGTCGTTGGTGACCTTTAGCCTGAGGTATTCGGCCACGGCGTGGCGGCCCGCGAAGGCAGCGTTTTCGCCCGCTTCGGCGAGCATTTGCGACCAAATGAGGTCGAGTTCGTCCATTACGGCGAGGATAGCTAAACCCAAGGGCGACGGCAATTTCGTGATATGATTTTCACGCCGCACGCATTATCTATGAGATCTTTGGCACTTATTTTCCTTGCCTGTCTGCTCGCAATTTCAGTTGCCGCTCAACCCGGAAAAAAGCCCGCTGCGAAGCCCAAACAGAAACCTCTCGCAACGCCGGTCAAGAAGCTTGATGAGGGAGCAGCCTGGGAGGCGGCGATCGCCATTGCGGACAACGCCGAAAGGGTCGGGGCATTAAAGAAATTTGAAAAGGACTTTCCCAGATCTGAACGCCTTGGTGAAGCAAGGAACCTCACGGCTTCGGCTGAGGCCGCGTTGGGAAGTGAGCGGCTGGCAGCCGGTGACGTCGCGGGCGCCGTCTCGTATTTTCAGGCGGCGGTGAAGGATGCCCCGGCGCCGATCGCTGACGAGCTGTTCAATAAAAGCCTTGTACGGGCCCCGACGGATCTATATTTTCGCGGAGCCCGCACCGAAGCGCTTGAGATCGCGAGATCCCTCGAAGAGAAAGTTGCGGAAAATTCATCGCGGCTTCTGGCGCTCGCGGTGTTCTATCTGAATATTGAGAGCGGTTCAGCTGCGAAGCGGCTCGCTGAGGCTGCCCTTAAGATCGAGCCGGAGTCGCCGGCGGCGTACGAGACGCTTGCGTTTGCCCATCGGGTCGATTTTCAGCTTGAAGAGTCGGCGGCAGCGTATGCCAAGGCGTTGGAGCTGCAGCCTGAATCGCTCGCCGCCAAGCGCGGGCTCGCCGAGATGAATCGCGCCCTTGGCAAACCCGATGAGGCTGCGGCGCTATATCGTGAGATCCTGGAAAAAGAGGCCGATAACGTGCCGGCCCAAACCGGCCTCGTTCTGTCTCTGTTCGACGCCGGCAAACGCACCGACGCTGAAGCGGAAATGGCGAAGGCGCTTGAGGGAACGCCGGGGAATATCATCCTGCTTGCGGGTGCCGCCTACTGGTACGCGGCTCACGATCTGCCGGACAAGGCGGTCGAACATGCACGCAAAGCGGTCGACACGGACCCGCGTTTCATTTGGTCGCACATCGCTCTCGCCCGCGGGCTGCTGGGGCAAAAGAAAGCCGCTGAGGCCGAGCGTACGCTGCTCGCCGCGCGGCGTTACGGCAATTTTCCGACGCTTGAATATGAGATCGCATCTGCCCGCGTCGCTGCAGGTTACTACCGCGAAGCTGCCGAGGAGCTGGCGAAGAGCTTTGCGGTCAAGGACGGCGTAGTGAGGACCGTACTCGGCGGCCGCATCCCGAGGGAATCGAATAACTTTACGGAACTCGTCGGATTCGAACGCAGGGCGAGCATCTTTGCCCCGACGGCCGCTGATAGCCCTGAGAACGCCGCGCGACTCACCGCGTTGCTGGAATTCAAACAGCAACTCGATGCGGCGGAGCCAAAGGGCGAGCTTGTGGCAAGGGCGGCCGATGAGTTCATAAAGGGCGACGACCGGATGAAGGTGCACCGGCAGATCTTCGCCGCGTCGAAGATGCTCGAACGGCAGGTGGCCCTCCCGGCGGTCGTTGAGATAGCGAAGGCCGCTGTACAGAATGTGGCGTCGGGGCTGGACGATCCGAATGCCGCTTTTGCGGTGACCGCAGCGGAACTTTACGAGCCTCGGGCGATGGCCGCGGCCCGGGGCGAGTATGTTGATGTGCCTCAGATCCCGCGAATGACGCTGTCCGCGATCATTCGCGGTCAGATCGAGGAGATCGGGGGCTGGGCGTCGTTCCATCTGAACGATACCGACGAAGCCGTGCTGAGGCTGCGCCGCGCCGTCGCGGTCCTGCCGGCAGATAGCGCGTGGTGGCGATCGAGTTCCTGGCGGCTCGGCGTCGCACTCTCGGCCGCCGGGAATGAGGCGGAGGCGCTCGACACGCTGATCAAGAGCTACAAGAGTTCTGTACCAAATCCGGTAGGCTACGCAACGATCGAGGCGCTCTATAAGAAGGTGAAAGGTTCGACCGAGGGCCTCGAGGCCCTGATCGGCCGAAACCCTGCGGTTATCAGCGACACCGTCGCGCAGGTCCTGTCGACGCTCGAACCCGCAGCTTCGCCGGCTCCCGATGCGAGCCCGGAAGTAACAGACATTCCGTCGGTGGTTCCCGTCGCGACGCCGCTGGCCGATGAACCCACACCGACACCGGAGCCTGCCGCGACGCCTGAATCCACGCCCGCCGTCGAGGAGAAAAAACAACCTACGGGAGAACCGGCGTCAACGCCCGACGTTGTTGTAACATCGACCCCGGTAGCGACCCCGGACGCCGCGCCGGCGGCGGTCCTTCCGAGCCCGGAGGCTACGCCGGTTCCGGAACCGTCTCCCACGCAGGCGGCCGAGCCAACGCCGGTGTCCAGGGTCCGGCCTATGGCAGACCTTTTCCCGCCCGTAGTGATCACGATACCTCAGCCGGAAACTCGCAAGCTGCAGACGCCGACCCCGACGCCGGAAGTCTCGCCTGATGCCGATCCCGAACCGTCGCCAGCACCGGCGTCGGAAAGAACGCTGATCGCGGAGAACCGCCCGAGATTCGCAGACACGAGGCCGGTTCCCGCCGCCGCCCAGGTAAAACCCTGTAAGATGACGTTCAACTCAGAGGCGGTCGATCTGCAGCCGGATGGTGATGAATTCGCCGTTATCGTGGCTCGCGACGACGCGACGGAACTTGGTGAGATCAGTGCTGTCTCGTCCAGCCCTCGTGATGTCTCGGTCAAAAGGCAGCCTCTGCCCGGTACCAAGACGCAGGCGCTGTTTATTCTAAGACCGTTGAGCGAGCGGACAGGTGTCTTTCAAATAACGTTTGAGATGGCATGCGCAAAGCGCGACCTGACGGTTCGCGTGCGCTAGTGGGCAGAGCGGCGGCGGCTCGCAACATTTGCGACCCCGATCGTACAGAGCAACAGGAAGAAGAATGCGTTCGAGGGCGTGCGCAGCGGAAAATCAAAAAAGCTGTGTACGAGTATTCCAAAGCATCCAGCCAATGCGCCGATGGCGGCGTCACGCCTGAAGCCATGAGCCGCAGCGATGCGGGCCAGGCCTTGTCTGAACAATAGAAAAACAAAGGCCGCGACGCAGACAATGCCGAGAGCCCCAGCCTCGGCGAGTGTCTGCAGATAGTCGTTGTGTGCCTGCTCAACACGGAAGGTGCCGTTCCACGTGTCGTATCGCGTGAAGGCGACCCCGAAGCCGTCAAAGCCCGCACCGATGATCGGGTGGGCCAAAAAGATCTTGATGGCGATCGGCCAGAAGTGAAGCCTGCCGCTTGAGAAATCGCCGCTCACAGCGCCTGCCCCGACGCCACGAAGGAGCGAGTCACCTCCGCCAACGAAGAGAACCAAACCCAGCGTTATGACGGCCACGCCCGCGGCAGAGATCGCAAGCACCGTCCGGGATACGACAGATCTTTCCTTGTCCGATCGATCACGGCGTGACAGGCTCATCGCCGCAGCGAACGCCGCGACGGCCGCCAACCCGATCATGCCTCCTCGTGACCCCGTCAGCACGATCGCCGTAAACATTATGACCAGGGCGAATGCGAGCAAAACCCTGCGGTTGCGTTCAGTGCGGCGTCCGAGTAACAAGCCGAGTGTTAGGCCTCCCGTCATCTCCATAAAGGCCGCGAAGTGATGCTGATTCACGAAAGGCCCGAAGGGAATGGCCTGCGGCACTGCACGCATCCCATAGATCGAGTCAGGATCGGAAAGCCTCTGGATGATGCCAAAAAAGGCCATCACGGCACCGAAGATGATCGTGAGGACCACGACCTTCTTGATACGGCCCTCGGTGTTGACGAAAACCAGGCACGCCGCGAAGAATATGAGGAAGACGAGAAGGCGCGTTAGGAACATCTTCGTCGCAAACGCGTCCATCGAGAGTGTCCGAACCACGGCGACGCCCTCGAGTTCGTAACTGCCAAGCGGAACGATCTGCAGCAGGCCGATGAGAGCGAGTCCGATCAGCGGTGCCTGCAGGGCAGCGGTATTCAGCAATATTCCGCCGCTTTGCCACGATACCGCAAGCCATAACCCGGCGAGCAGGAGCATTAACAGTGTCACGATCAGCCACGTCGCATTGTCCACGCCTCCGAATAGCAGCGTGGTCAGCACCGGCAAAACGCAGATCAGAACGAACGCAAGCTTGTTCAGACGCGACGGGTCGGCGAGGACGACGTTCTCGGCCGGGACAAAATTCCTGATCGTCCGTAAATTCATCTGGCGTTATAGACGTTCGAGCGAGAAGTCGTCCAAAGACAGACGTCCGTGCATCGGGCATGACGGCCCGGCGCACCCTGTTCGGTTCAGCCGGATCACGATCCCGTCACAATTTGCGGGAACAGTAAAACGAAGCGTTACCGGAGCCCATTCACCGGCCGCGGCCAGAGGCGGTGTCGCGGCCAGAACATTCTGCTCACACGCACCTGCGGCCTCGATTATCAGTTGGCCTTCCGACCTGACGTCGGAGCGGTAGCTGAACCTCAACTCGTACTGAGCGCCGGGTTCGGCAGCAGCCGTCTGCGAGACAGACCGGAAGGCCGCGGTGTCGAATGAGTTGAACAGCAAAAACAGATTCTTCATTCCGGCCAGGGCCTGTCCCTCGGCTATGCCTATCTGAGGATGGGCACCCTCGGCGATCTGCCATTCGAATAGAGACGCGTCGCGAAGCTTTACCTCCGACTCAAAACTGCCGTTCGTGAGGCGGCCGACTGCCGGCCGGTCATTGTTCCCCCATGAATCCGCAGCGACCCGTGCCGTCAGTCTGAAATGCTTCGCTTCGATAAGTTGGGCACGGAGCGAGTCGCCCAGCTTTGCGAAAGCATTAATGCGTGCGTCATTGGGGATCTGTGACCAGATATCGACGGCCTCTTCAAAACGCTTGGTCGCACAAAGGGCGTCGGCAAGCGACGCATTCGCCGCGTCGGTTTTTCCCAAAGCATCTCGGGCCGCCTCTACGTTGCCGTCGAGCATCTGCAGGGCCGTCAATGCTGCCGGCCGAAAATACTCGCTCCGCCCGCCGGCCGCTTTGGCCAGAAAGGCGAGGCCGTCATTGATACGGCCTTGCCGGATGAGCGTATTCCCGTAAGCCCACTGGACCGCGGCGTAATTAGGAGCGAGGTCGAGAGCGCGCTCGATCGCGGTTACCGTGCCCATGTCGTCGCCGTTTAAGTTACGAGCGCGGCTGAGATCGAGCCAGAAAAAATAGTTATTCGGTCCGATAGCCGCGGCGGCCTCGTATTCCGTCAATGAACGCTCAATGTCGCCTGCCTCGAATGAACGTTCGAATGCCCGGCCGGCAGATGTATGAGCCAACGGGTCGGACGTCGACGTTCGGGCGAGCCAATCGGTCACGATCCTGGCCTCCGGCTTTGCCGGCTCGGAACGTGCCGCCATCATGTTGACGAAGTTCCATTTGAGTGAGAACCATGCCCCAACAAGGCATACGGCCGCGATAACGACGAGAGCGGCCCTTATTCGAGCGGATCCTGATTTTACGATAACGAGTGACAAATCGCTTTAAATGATATCAAGCGGCTCGATCTTTATCGCAGCCCTCCGGAGCGTTACGCGGGAACCGCGGCACTCGTCGCGCAGGCGCTTGAGACGCTCGGGCGAAATGTCGCTGATGGCGACTATTATCTCCTCGACATTATTCGCAGAGCAGAGTTCGCTTAGCGAGCCGCCGGCGTCATAGACACGCAACCCGTGCATCACTTTGTCGATCTTAGCCCCGTCGTCATCGATAAAGCCGACCGCCACGGAGTTCCAGTTCGGATTGTTGTTCAGTTCGCGCAGCAGCATCTCGCCCCCGTCGCCCGCGCCGTAAATGATGACCCGTCGGCCGCCGTCGACTAGCGGCGCGGGCAGCATCTGCCTGATCACGCGAAAAGCGAGCCTGCTGCCGACGATCGCAAGCAGGAGCAGAACGCCGTCGAGAAAGAAGACCGTGCGCGAAAACCCCTCAAAGCGATAGACGAGGAGCACGACCAAGATACTGAGGATCGAGCCGAGGATGACCCCCTTCGTTATCGTGATAAGATCGCCGATGCTGGTGTAGCGCCAAAGGCCGCGATAAACACCGACGACGAGCAGAGCGGCCAGTTTCACCAATATCAGCAGCGGAAGCGTTTTGAGAAATAGCGGCCAGTTGCTCTCGTACTCGAACATTCTCAGCATCGCGAACGACGTATAGTACGCGAGCGTGACCAGGAACGCGTCGAGGAATACCTCAAAAATGCGGCGTTTGTGCGAGACATTCACCAGGAACCCAAAGACCGCATTCTCCTCTGCTGCGCGCTGCTCGTCCTCGCCCTCGTAGACCTTCACACGCGACAGATAAACGCCAAGGATCGCGAGCACGACAATAAAGAAGCCGATCAAAGCAAAGCTTTTGAATGCCTCTATATGACCTACGAGCAGCGCCAGCGCACCAGAACCGATCGCGAAGGCATAGAGCATCAACACGGCGTTGCGCTCGCTGAGGCCCAACGCGACCAGCCGGTGCGACGTGTGGTCGCGGCCGCCCTGCGACGCCTTTCGGCCCCAAAGCTTTCTTAGGACCGTCACAAAGGTCGTATCGAAGATCGGAACGAACAGCACCAGCACAGGCACTGCGAGGACCGCAACTATACCGCGCGAGCGGCCGCCGGCCTGGTTAAGAAGTACGGATCCCGACAGGAGAAAACCGATGAACATCGACCCGCTGTCGCCCATAAAGACGCTCGCCGGATTGAAATTGAAGACGAGAAAGCCGAGCAGAGCGCCGATGAGCGCGCTGGCGAGAATTAGTTCGTTATTTAAACCGTTGGCAGCAAAGTTGATCGCGAGCGAACTAGCGGCTATCGTCGCGATGCCCGCCGCTAGCCCGTCCATATTGTCGAGAAGGTTGATCGCGTTGGTGATGCCGACGACCCAAAAGACGGTCAGCCAGATATCGACGATCTCATAGCCCGACAACGGCAATTTCAAGCCGGCGAGTATAAGGAAGCCGGCGCCGATCAGCTGTCCGATCAATTTCTGGTACGGGCGAATGTTAACGACGTCGTCGATAAGGCCGACCAGAAAGAGGAATGCGCTGCCGCCGAGCACCGCGGCTGCCGCGGGAGTTGGAGCAGCGAAGACGAGATAGATCGCTGTAACGGACAGGAAAATAGCGATCCCGCCGAGCATCGCGGTCGGCCGCTTGTGCCAGCGGTCGGTCTTCGGCTTTGCCACATAACCGAACCGAAGGGCAAAGGCGCGCACGCCGAACGTCAGCATTGCGGACAAAAGTGCCGCGGCGATGCCGGCGAATATCGGGCTTGCTGTCATCCCGTCCATAAGCATGCAAAAGAAGTGGTAAGTTACCCGCCAATTATCGCAAAAAACCGAACGCTTTGCCTGCCCTATCTGGCTGAATGGCCTTATGCTATCCAAAGAGATGCGAGATGCACTTACCATTACCGAGGTCACGAACGAAGGTTCTGCCGTGCTCGCCAAAGCCGGCGTCGGCGAGGCTCAGCGTGAAGCGTCGACGCTGCTCTCTGTCGCGCTCGGCCGCGCGCGGGCATTTCTAATCGCACATCCGGAATATGTTCTCTCGAACCAGGAGGCCGAGCGGTACCGGGGTATGCTGGGCCGGCGCGCGGCGCGCGAGCCGCTTCAATACATCACGGGGCGGCAAGAGTTCTGGGGCTTGGAATTCACGGTAACACCCGACGTACTGATCCCGCGTCCTGAGACCGAGATCCTTGTCGAAGAGGCGGTGCGGCTGCTGCGCACCATTGAAACGCCGCGCTTTGCAGACGCCTGTGCGGGTTCGGGCTGTATTGCGGTCTCTATACTCCATTCGGTACCGGCCTCACGGGGCCTCGCGACAGATATCTCGGCGCCCGCTCTAAACGTCGCGGCCGAGAACGCCCAACGGCATGACGTAGCTGACCGGTTAGAGCTGGTCGAAGCCGACCTTTTCGAGTCGATAACCGGCCAGTTTGATCTGATCGCGTCTAACCCGCCCTACATCCCCGATCGGCAGATCGCGAGACTCCAGCCTGAGGTTCGTGACCACGAGCCGCGGCTTGCGCTGTCGGGCGGCGGTGACGGGCTTGATATCCTCAAACGTCTTATCGAATCATCGCCGGGACTGCTGCGGCCGGGCGGAACGCTGTTGATCGAGATCGGGTTTGATCAGGCCGAGCGGGTACGCGGCCTGCTTTCGGCGAGCGAGTGGCAAACCGTCGAGTTCCTCCAAGACCTTCAGGGCATCCGGCGGATAGCGAAAGCCGTTTGGTCGTAACATTCAAATCGCTTGCTTTCACGCAGCAAGTGGGGTTACTATGAGGGCTCATAGCAAAGCGGTTTTGAAAAGGTGCTTCCGTAAGCGAAACGGGCCGATGTTTGGGCTTTTTTCGTATGGTCCTTCCCCTATCGGGGGAGCAGAATAGTTGGAGGTCATATATGATAAATGGCTTACTGGCAGTTGTTTGCCTCATCGGGGCGATCTTCTGCTTTTACAAGTTCCAGAGTTCGCCGGACGCCGGAACGATGTACATGGTCGGCGGCGCCGTGCTCGGGCTGCTGATGGTCGTCTTTGGCGTAATGTTCCTCTCGGGCCGTGTCAATAAGTCCGAGGACATTCACATTACCGAATAGCATCGACGATCTCCTTTTTATAACGCGTCTCAGCCGTCCGCTGGATACGCGTCTATGTACTTGCTCGCGGGTCGGTTTGTCTATATAAGCCGGGCCCGCGTTTTCTTGTTATTTGTTGATGAATCCTCTATCATTAAAGCTGACAAAATAGTAATGATTCGCGTCGTTACGTTTGTCGCATGAGTAATGCCAAAGATCGCAGACATACAAGAAACGCCTAATCCGAACGCCGTCAAGTTCATCCTTAAGGAGCCCGTGTCGTGGGGCACGTCGCACTCGTTCAAAACGGCCGAGGACGGCGCGGGCGACAAGCTTGCGAAGTCCATATTCGACATTCAGAACGTGGTCTCTGTCTTTTATATGGACAAGATGATCACGGTCGAGAAAACGGACGAGGCCGAGTGGGACGAGATCCTGCCTGAGATCGCCGTGCCGATCCGTGCGGCCGAGGCCGTCGTTCGAACAAATGGCAACGGCAAGGGCGCGGCTGAGTCGGTCGGCGGTGCGATCGCGGCGGCCGCGAGCGACGACCCGAAACTGCGTGAGATCGAGGCATTGCTTGACGAACGCATTCGTCCATATCTAGCCGGCGACGGCGGCTGGCTCGAGATCGTCGAGCTTACCGGCGACACCCTTCGCATCCGTTACGAGGGAGCCTGCGGCAGCTGCCCCAGCTCACTCACCGGCACCCTCATGGCTATCGAGAACATGATCCGCGAGGAGATCGACCCCGACCTAACGGTCATCGCTGAATGATCGGACCTGATGCACGCCGCTAAGCGTGAAACTGAGTATTTTGGCAGCAAAACACCTTCGACCAATCGCATAGTTTTTCTCTACCAAACAGTGTGTTGCACCCCGGACGAAGGCAGTTTATGTTTGCGCAATAGAGGCATTATCCTCGACAAACAGGGCGTTTTAGCAAAATGTGATACGTTTCACACTCAAAATGTGAAACGTTTCACATTTTTTCCACAGGCACGTTCGGTTTCCCCCGGAAACTTGATCTGGCGACTAGGCGACTCGCTTGACCGTCGCAAGAAAATCTTGACTTTCCCATTCGCGATTAGTGATAATTCAAAATGATGGCGGACAAGTGCCGGCCGCTGTCGTCCCGCAGTTTGCACTTCTGACCTGGTCCTTTCGATCCTGAATAACAACTCGGCATTTATCGTTACGGAGGAGAAATCTTGTGAATACCGAAGAACTCGAACAAAGTCTCAAGTCTGAATTCGAGAATTATATAAAGACGGCGCTTGCCGGAATGCGGCAGGAGGCGTCCGAATTTCAGTCGAGGGTGCAGTCGCAGCTCGATGAGGCTTTTAGGGGGTTTGCCGAGCGTTTGGATGCATCGGCGGGAATGGACGAGGCGTTTTCGTCGTCTGTGTCGGAGCATCTTCGCCTCGCGCGTGACGAGGGAGCGAGGATAGCTGCCGACGCGATGGCCGAGGCCGAGGCGATGAACGCCCCGGCGGCCGTTGCCGCACCGGCTCCGGCCCGATATGACGCCATACTCGAGGCCGTCAACGATATCAGTGCAGAAGATTCTCAGTCGGCGATATTAAAGTCTCTCGTCCAGCACGCCGAGCAGTTTGCCGCGCGCGGTGCGTTCTTCATCATCAAGAACGAGCATTTTGTCGGGTGGAAGGTCTTTGGTGCCGATCAGGCGGCCGAGGACGCCATTCGCGAGGTACATTTTCCCGTATCGGCCGACACTATGCTCGCTGAGGCCGTGAATTCGGCTTCGTCCTCCACGACGGGCCATGCGGGCGATGGCCAATTCCTCGACCCTTTGAATTTCGGCCACCCGAGCGGAATGCTTGCGATTCCCCTGGTCGCACGCGGCAAGGGCGTCGCGGTGCTTTATGTTGACGGCAGCGAAACGAATCGCGAAGCGATCGAAACGCTCGTCCGCGTCGCGGGGATGACGGTCGAGCTGCGGGCCGCAGGCCACGCGCCGGCTGAGGAAGAGACGGCCCACACACCGACCCCTGCACCGCAATTTGAAGCTGAGCCGCAGGCCGAGCCCGGCTTTTCGACAGAGACATTTCAGGCCCCGGCGTTCGAGGCACCTGCCCCGGCCGTCGAGGACCAATACGCTGAGACGGTGAGCGACATGCCGGCACCGGCCTACGAGCCCGAGCCAGAACCGGCGGCGGCACCTTCTCCCACGGCAGACTTTTCTTTTGCGAGCGAATCAATACCGTTTGCCGACGCACAGCCGGCGGCACCGGCGGCGGACCCGTTCAGGTCGCCCTTTGATGCCGCACCGGAATATCAGCAGCAGCCTGAGCCCGAGGCGCAGCCTCAGCCGGAGTACTCGAATGCGGGAGCGATGGTATTTGATTCCGGCGGTTCGATCGAGCCTGCGGCATCACCGTTTGAAACGCCGGCCGCAGACTCCGGAAATGTCTCGCCCGAACCTGCGTTTGAGGCGGCACCGGTTGTGACGGCGGAACCAGCATTTGAGCGAGGTATCGAGCCCGTAGCGCCGGTCGAGTCCATGCCCGCTCCGGGGACCCGCTATAGCGACCGCCAGGTCGA
>CAZWSK010000028.1:0-6910 GCA_964636445.1 uncultured Chloracidobacterium sp. | reverse complement strand
AGGCTCGGCGGCGGTTATCCCGGAGCGAGCGTTTAAAGAAGAATTCACCACAGAGTCACCGAGGGCACAGAGCTTTAAAAACTCTGTGCCCTCTGTGTCTATGTGGTAAATATTCTTAACACGCTACCCTTCTCGCTCGGACGGGAAAAGCGGCCGCGTGGCGTCGGGTTTGTCGGGCGAGGTGTGGCGGTGGGTTATCTTCCAATCTTTGCCGACGAGTTTGAATACCAGCGTCATTCGCCCGGACGCGCTTTCGGTGACGCCGTCGTTGTCCTGCGTCTGTTTCCATTTGCAGGTGAGCACGGCCGCCTTGGTGCCGAGCATTTCGATGCGAAGGCCCGTAATATCGAGCGTGACGTTTGAGAGCTTTTCGTAGGTCGCCGTGACGTTGGCGTTGACGTTGTCCCAGCCGTTCGTTGCGGTGCCGTTGTTGTTATAGATCAGCAGGCGTTCGCTCTTGTTATAGACCGACATCACCTGCTCGGCGTCGACGCGTTTGATGCCCTCGACGAGCCGGTCAAATGCGGCGCGGACGCCGTTCGTCGGGTCGGCCTTAGCGCCGGAGGCTGCCTTTTGGCCGAAGGCGGCCATTGAAAGCGAAAAGAACAAAACGGTAAGGATGGCGTATCTCATATTCGTTCAATTTATCAGAAACCGAGCTGCGAAGCTCTGCACTATTTCGTTACGGCGCGGATGCCTCCGCGCACGATTTGGTTGCGGATGAAATGAGGTGACGGTACAAAGGCCCGTAAATTCAGGCTTTTCTGACAGGAACGATGAGCGGAACGACTTTTGCAGTTACACTTGGCAAAGGTTGGAGACGCAGGTTCCCGACTGCTCTTTTCCTAACAAAAACTGGAACGGTACGGAGGTTATATGAGTTTGTCGATCGTTTCGCTGAGGATGGCGATCGTTTTCACTGCGCTGTTGGCTTACGGCGGCATCGCGGCTTTTGCGCTTACTCCTGCACAGTCAATAAATCTGCCAAAGAACGGATATGTCGTTGTGGAGGATGACCAGCCGCCCGAGGTGACCGCGCGCGTCGCACGCGTGAGTTTGCTAAGCGGCACCGCGAAGGTACGGCATGCGGGGTCAGAGGAGTGGGAAACGGTTGTGGTCAATCTCCCCGTCGTCGAGGGCGACGAGATCGTCACGGACGCTGACTCGCGGCTCGAGATACAGTTCGATAAATACAAGCACCTGCGACTCGCTAGCGATTCGTATCTGAAGGTCGTGGGCCTGAAGGACGAAGGCATCGCGCTCTCCGTGCCGCTCGGTACTATGACGGTGCGGATCACTTCGTTTGACAAAGACAAGGCGTTCTTTGAGATCGACGCGCCCAAGACGACGGTCGCCGTCCAGGACGAGGGTACCTATCGCATCGACGCGGGCCGCGTCGGAGACACCGAGGTGCGGGTCACGGTGACGAATGGCGGTGCTGCACGCGTTTACTCCGATAACGCCGGCTTTGCGTTGAGAAGCGGCCGCAGCGCGCGGATCATTACGGACGGTATCAATGCGGGTGAGTTCGATATGGGCGACGCGGACCGGTTCTTTGACGAGTTTGACTCGTGGGCAGCTGACCGCGATGCCGTGATCGCACAGCGGCTGAAGGACGCGTATTACGACAAATATTATGACAACGACATTTACGGTGCCGACGACCTGAATGACAACGGCGAGTGGATCTACACGCGGAATTACGGTTACGTATGGCGGCCTTATCGCTCGGCATTGAGCGGCTGGGCGGACTGGTCACCGTACCGATACGGCCACTGGCGATGGATACCGCCGTACGGCTGGACGTGGATCAATGATGAGCCATGGGGCTGGGCAACGTATCACCACGGGCGTTGGTTCTATGACGCCGGGTTCTGGTACTGGTCGCCGTATGGCTATTATCGGCCGGTGCGAAGCTGGTGGTATCCGGCGCTGGTCGTGATCAATGTATTCAACAACAATGTCTGCTGGTATCCGCTGCCGTATCACTACAGCTATTACAGCTTTAACTGCCGCCATGGCCGGTGTGGAGGCAATCATGGTAATTGGCACAACAATAATAATGGGAACAACAACGGCCCGACGCCCCAGACCGGCGGCGTAAAGGAGATAAAGACCAAAACGATAAGTATCCCGCCGTCGAGCGTTGTGGCGATGTCCGTTGACGATTTTGGAGGCACAAAAGGCATCAAAAAGCCGCCGCTTTCTGTCGCAAATACCGTAATCGTGAAGTCACCTGGGGAGATTCGGGCGCCCGAATTGCCCGACTATTCGCCGGTGAAGGCTTCGCCGACCATCGCCGTGAAGGCTCCGAAGGTCATTACGGCGTCGGGCCCGATCGCCGTTAAGACCGGTGCGGTCCCGAGAAAGGCCGATTTGCCGATGGATAACGAGCTGCGGACGAAGAAGATCTTTAACGGACGCCAGCCGACGATCGGTGACGGCGGAACTAGCGGTACGGGCGGGGTGAGACCACCGGCTACAGGGACCGGCCCGGTTAGGCAAACCGGGGCCGTCGTGAGAGAGCCGGTGATCAAGCAAGATCCGACAGTGGATTCGCCCCCAGTCAAACAGGCCCCGACCTACACCCCGCCGGTCAAGCAGCCGACCAGGCAGCCGCCGATACAGAATGACGCGCCGATCTATACGCCGCCGCCGGTTAAGCAGCAGCCCGTCAGGCAGCAGCCGCCGATGCGAAGCGATCCGCCGCCGACCAAGTCGCCGGTGCGTAGCAGTCCGCCGGTGCGCAGCGATCCGCCTCCGGCGCCGGTAAAACAGGCTCCGCCGAAAAAGAGCGAGCCTGTAAAACCGGCACCAAAAGCTGATCGCAAAGTTGCGGGCGACGGAGCCTAGTTACGAAGAAATACTGACCTGTCGGCAGCGGCCGGGTCGCCTACAAAGGCGAACCGGACGTTGCCGAAATATTTTTTGGCGACGCGCATCACGTCGGCGGCCGTTACGTTCCTGACACCATCGAGAAAATCGAATGAATTACGCCAGCCGCCGCCGATCAGTTCGTATCGCGCGAGCGTCGCTGCTTGTGCGGCGTTGGTCTCCTGAGCGAGGTAATGCGTTGTCAGAAAAAAGCCTGCGATACCCTCGAGTTCGCTTTCAGACATAGGCTCTGCCTTCAGCCGGTCGATCTCGGCCAGCATCAGGCGGATGGACTGATTCGCGTCAACGGCGGTGACATAGATGCCGGCGACGTTGACTCCCTGCTCGCGCAAGAATGCGTCGGGGGCGTATGAGAGCGAGCGGCGGTTGCGCACCTCCTCGAAGACGCGGCTTTTGAGGACCTCGGTGGCCACCGTCATCGCGAACATGTCGGTCGACGATATGGGTGGTGCCGAGAAAATTCCCTGAATGTAGTTCGTCGGGATATTACGCCTGACTGTGTCCAGCGTCGGTTTTGAAAAATCGAGCGGCTGCGGCTTTGCGTCGCGATAATCGCCGCGCGGCAGGTTGCCGAATGAGGCGGTGACGAGCGTACGCAGCTTATCTGCGTCGATATCGCCCACAACGACCAGCAGCAGGCGGGACGTCTGCATTATTTCGCGATGACGGCGCTTGAGGTCCTCGACAGTAAACGCAGATATATTTGCTACCGTCCCCGACGGATCGTTCGCGTAGGGATGGCCCGCGTAGAGTGTTCTGTCCGTCAGGTTCTGCAATGCAGCGTCGGGATTTAGCTCCGCGTTCCGCAGTCCGGTGAGAATGAGCTGCCGATTACGTTCGACATCATCGGCGGCAAACGCCGGGTTCATAATCACGTCAGTAAAGATGGCCCATACACGGTCGAAGTTTTGCCGCGTCGAGGCGAGCGAGGCCACACTGAAATCGCGTGACACGCCTGCCGATATCGAGCTGCCCGTCCGGGCGATCTCGCGTCGGACGACCTGCCGCGGAAACTGCTTGCCTGCTTCTATCGCCGACTCGAGCATCAGGTTATCGATGCCCGCGGTCTTGTCATCGATCGTCGTCGAGCCGCCGCGGATGAAGAGACCGGCCGCGACCGTCGGTGCGGCGGCGCGTCGCTTGACGATGACTTTCAGCCCGTTGACGTCAAATTCGGTGACGAGCGCGGCCTGCTTAGCTGCGTAATCGGAGGTTTGCGCGAGGCCCGTGCCGCAGAATAGCAGCACGAGTATCGCGACGTGTCGAAGGTTGGTCGATCTGAAGAGTTTCATTTGAGGTCTATTTTGCGGTTCCGATCAGGTCCTGTTCCGTGAGATTCGCCTGGGCCTTCACCGATGGCGGCACCATTGCGACGGCTACGTGCGGCTTGTCGAGAATGTATGTCCGAACGTACTTGTTAATGTCGGCGCGCGTGACGGCGTTCAGGTTTTTTTGGTAGCCGCGGAAATATTCGACGCCGGTCGTAGACCACCAGAAACCGAGCGTGTGCGCGTATTCGCTCAGCTTTTCGCGGTCAAACAGGTCACTCGAGGCAAGGATCGTTTTGGAAGCGTCGAGCTCGGCGTCAGTGTAATACGCGGGCGTAGCCCATTGTCCGATCTCAGCGTAGATCGCTTTGAGCGCGGCCTTGGCTTTATCAGGTGATGTTTGGATCACGATGCTGATGGGGCCCACGTTGCGCTGTGTGTAGTAGTTCACGCCGACACCGCTCGTCAGGCCGGAATCGACGAGATTCCGCTGAAAGCGGGAATCGGGCTGCCCGACGATGTATGAGAAAACGTCCGCGGCATAGGTCGCGGCGTTGTCCTTGCCGATCGAGGGCCCGTGCCAGCCGAGCATGATCAGGATCGTGTCGTCGCCGCCCTCGCCGTCGTCGCGCCGGTCGACTATCACGCCCTCGCTCTTGGGCAGGGGCGGATGCTCGACGAGCGGAAATTCCTTGAACGGGTCGACTGCGCGCCGCTGCCACGAGCCGAAAACCTTATCAGCCATCGCGAAAACCTGCTCGGGTTTGGCGTCGCCGGTCACGATAAGAGCTGAATTGTTCGGCACATAATATCGCGACTGGATGAGGCGCATCTGCGCGGTCGTGGCTGCGGCGACTGTCTCGCGGGTACCGCCGGGACGCTTTCGCGACGGGTACTTGTAAAATAGCTTGTCCTGAAACGTATTGTTCAGGTCAAAGAACGGATTTGCCTCGTTGCGGTCGATCTCGCCGAGGACGACCAGCTTTTCTCGCTCAAATTCATCTTCGTCGAAAACGGGAAAGCGTGCCGAGTCATTGATATAACGAAACGCTTCCTCGAGGTAGGAACTGGTCGTGCGGACGAAATAGTTGACGACCTCCTCGCGGGTCGAGCCGTTATAAGCAATGCCGAGCTGGTAAAAGCGGTTCAGATAATCGGTATCACCGATCTTTCGCTGCATCGATACAATGTCGCCGCAGCGAGGATTCATCATTCCCCGCTGGCACTGGGCGAGCACGACCGCCTCGTTCGTGCGGAAAAACATATGCTCGAAAAGGTGCGACAGGCCGTTTAGCTCTGGCGGCTCAGTGAACGAACCGTTGCGAACATCCAGCTCGACCGTGATGAGCGGCAGGCTCGGATCCGAAAGGACAATGACCTCGAGGCCGTTAGCGAGCGTTTTGGTGACGATCGGTACCTCGGCCGCCATTTGCTGGGTGGCGTTTGAAGTCGGCTTTTTGACAGCCTGAGGTTTCGGCTTGGTCTTTTGAGCAAATACCGCATTTGCCGAGACGGCGGCGATCAGGAGCGCACTAAAGAAGGTTTTTTTCACAAATTCTGTTCTCCGCGGACACGCTGGTTGTTAACTTCAAGTGTAATCCAATAATCTAGCACAAGAGGAGCTGCACATTATGGAACGCGACAATTTGATGCACGGAGCCCGCACGGCGTTGAATCGAGATATGGACACACGTGCGTGGGCCGAAAATTATCTAAAAGAGAAGACACGCCGAGAGAATACGCAGATGTCGGACGAAGAGTTTGAGACCTACTGGAAATATCATAAACCCGAGATCATGCACGCCGGGGCAGCCGAGGCGATGCAGGCGTATCGACAGGCGAGCAAGTCTGAACCGCCTGCGTAAGCGGGCGGCCAGTTCCTCTCGCGACAGCCAAGTTAGAGACTTTCAGTCAAATTCCGGCAACGGCCCGCCCTGGCCGTGCACGACGTAATTGACCGCGGCGACGACGTGCTCCTCGATCCATAGGTAGCGCCGACTTCCCTTATCAACCCACGGACTATGGTCATATTTCCATTCACCGGCTGAACGAAGCGCTTTCGTTGAGTACGCCTTAAAATCATTTAGCATTCGTTCGGAGCGCCGCCCGGAACTGACAACATGCGCGTGATTCGTGCGTACGGCGAGTGCATGGAGTGCCCATTCCCGATAATGGCAGACCTCGCGAATAGCTGACTCGACTAGTTGGCGGCTCGCCGCATTGAGAATGAAGGGTGGCGACTTCAATCTCGCGTAATGGATCAAGCTGCGTTCGTCGCTTTGGGCGGCGCGTGGTCCGCCAAATTTGTTGTGGAATTTGTCGATGGATCCGCGCTCGTCGCCCGCTAGCCAAGTTCCGTACGTGCGAAAGGTAATGAGATAAGCGATCGGTTCGTCGGTGTCATTCCACTTGGCCATATCGAAGAAAGTTAGAGCCGCTCGCTTGCGCGGGCGGCTCGGTTTCATTGAACGAACTGGCCGCCCGCTTACGCAGGCGGTTCTGACCTAGACGCCCGGCATCGCCTTCTTCAGCGGTTTCAGGATCAGAAACAATACCACTGCCATGAACAGGGCCATACAGGCGAGGACCAGGAAGAAGCTCGATTGGAGCCAGATGTCCCAGTACACGCCGATCTGTGTGAGCTTGTTGCCGATCGCGGTGGCGACGAACCACCCGCCCATGAGGAGGCCGCGTTTTGAGATCGGAGCGACCTTTGAGACGAGCGAAAGGCCCATTGGCGAGAGCAT
>CAZWSK010000027.1:0-21210 GCA_964636445.1 uncultured Chloracidobacterium sp. | reverse complement strand
ATCCGCGACCCGCACAAACAGATCTCGCCCTGATTTGAGAACGACGAGCGAACAGTGGTTGCCAGCATTTGCTCGTAGTTGCAGTCGGCGAAGATGATGTTTGGATTCTTTCCGCCGAGTTCGAGCGATAATTTCTTGAACATCGGAGCGGCCACGCGGGCGATCTCTTCGCCGGTTTTCGTGCCGCCGGTGAAGGAGACCGCCTTGATGTCTTTATGTGCCGTGATCGCCGAGCCGACCTTTGGTCCGGTGCCGTGGACTATGTTCAACACGCCGGGCGGCAGGCCCGCTTCGATGCAGAGTTTTGAAAGCAGGTACGCCGTCATCGGCGTGACCTCGCTCGGCTTTGCGACCACCGTGCACCCCGCGGCGATCGCCGGGGCGACCTTCCATGTAAAAAGATATAGCGGCAGATTCCACGGCGAGATACAGCCGACAACACCAAGCGGCTGGCGAAGCGTGTAATTGATCGCGCCCAGGCCGACCGAGTCGTGCGATTCGTTCTCGGTATGCATCGCCGCGGTGGCGTAGAATTTGAAATTTGAAACGGCACGCGGAATGTCGACACTTCTGGCCAAACTCAAGGGCTTGCCTTGGTCGATGCTCTCGGCAAGTGCGAGCGGCTCGAGATCGCGTTCGATCAGAGCTACGAGACGCATCAATACATCGTGCCGACCCTCGGCAGACGTCTTTGACCACTCGGGAAATGCCGCCGAGGCTGCCGCGACCGCGAGGTGAACATCGCGATCATCCGAATCCGCGATCTGCGAATAGACCTCCCCTATCGACGGGTCAAAATTGTCGATATAGCCGCCCGACGCCGGCTTGACCAACTCGCCGCCGATGTAATTCTCGATCGTCTGCATAACTCGTGTGTAAAAACCAATTGTAATCCAGTGGACGCACTTTTGCCGACCAATACGGTAAAAAGCGCATTAGTGGAAGAGCAGAAAGCAGCGGTTGAAGCGCTAAAGCAGGACAAGGACATCAAGCGCGAACTCGAGCAGGCGACCGGCGAAAACCTGCCCCGGAACCTGCCGGTCGATACCAAACAAAAGTTCTGGCTCGGTACCTACATTGTCGTGCTCGTTGCGATCGGTGTCGTGTATTATGCAACGCGGTTCGGCCTCTTTGACGTCCTTGGCGAATACACGCGGCTGCTCGAACGGTTTACGATCGGCGCTTTGGCGATCGTCCTGCTGCTCATCCTTCTGAAAGCTGTAAAGCTGTATCTCATCAGCCGGTTGATCGATCAGGCAGCGCGGTACAACCTCAATCGGGTCGCAAATCTCCTCGCCGGCCTCGCGATCTTCTTCATCATTCTGTCGCTGCTGTTTGCGAATTGGTACACAGCGGTGGTGTCGTTGGGCTTGATATCGCTGGTGCTCGGCTTCGCCCTACAGACTCCTATAACAAGCTTTATCGGATGGATCTATATTTTGGTCAAGGTCCCTTATCGCGTCGGCGACCGTATCAAGATCGACCGTGCGACCGGTGATGTTATCAGCGTGAGTTATCTCGATACGACGATGTGGGAGTTCGGTGGCGAGCTTCTCTCAACCTCAAATCACCCGACCGGCCGCCTGATAAAATTCCCAAATTCAAAGGTCCTTGACAGCGTCGTCTACAACTACTCATGGCCGCTGTTCCCCTATGTGTGGAACGACATCAAGTTCCAGATCAGCTACCAGAGTGATCTGGACTTCGTCGCCCGGGTGATGCGCGAGACCGCGGAGGAAGAGGTCGGCGAAGCGATGATGAACCGCGTCGCCACCTACCGTCAGCTGCTGTCGCAGACGCCTGTGGATGAGCTTGAGGTGCAGGAGCGCCCTGTCGTGGTTTTTCGCGTCGGCGAGAACACGTGGGTCGAGGCGATCGTCAGATACCTCGTAGAGCCCCGCAAGTCAGGGTCGGTAAAGAATCGCCTGATCAAGAAGATGCTCGAACGCCTAAACGCCGAACCTGAAAAGGTCATGTTCCCCAAGCTGGACCTGCGTTAGTCAGATCTGGTTCTTTTTTCTGTCACAAAATACTGCCCGCAAGTGTTCTCCTCTTCGAGAGCTTTTGATCTCGTCGTTATTTTTTGCGAACCCAAATGACCGGGCGCTTCGTATCACGTGCTGTTATATCGACCATGAAGTACTTAATCTTACTCTGCTGTGTCCTGTCGTTTACGTTAATTGCCTCCGCACAGGAGGAACAGACGGCCGTTGTTACTAAACCGAAGACTCTCGTCGTACCCGACGCTCCGGGTGGTGATATGCGGTATGTCGGCAAAAGCGATCCGGCAAAAGCGGCGCACTTTGCGGCCGCGCCGGTCATCGACGGGGTCCTGAATGACGAGGTGTGGCAAACCGCCGCGGTCTTCGGTGATTTTGTCCAGACACAGCCGGGCGACAACGTGGCGCCGACGCATCCGACGGAGTTTCTGCTCGGCTATGACGCAAAGAACCTTTACATCGCATTCCGTGTGAAACAGGACAAGGACAAGGTGCGTGCGACGGTAGCCCGCCGCGATAATATCTTTAACGACGACTACGTCCTGCTCTACATAGACACGTTCAACGACCAGCGGCAGGCGTATGTCGTCGCGTTCAATCCGCTGGGCATTCAAGCGGACGGCACCTTTACTGAAGGGCGGGGCGAGGATTACAGTGTCGACCTGCTGATGGAATCAAAGGGCGTCGTGACCGATGACGGATATATTGTCGAGGCGGCGATACCTTTTAAATCGCTGAGGTATGAAGCCGGCAAGAACAAGCAGTGGGGCCTGCAGATATTTCGCCGCATCAAATATACGAACAACGAACTCAACTCATGGATGCCGCGCACTCGAGGCAAGGTCGGCATTCTTAATGAGGCCGGCCACATCACTGGTCTCGAGGGCATCGATACGACGCGGCAGTTAGAGGTCACGCCGAGCTTTACACTGAGCCAGTCGGGGCGGCGATCGCGATATACGTTCAACAACGATCCGGCGGGAAGGTACGTGAACGACGGCCTGAAGGGAGAATTCGGCCTGACCGCAAAGTTCGGACTCACGCCGACGACTACGCTGGATTTTGCGTACAATCCGGATTTCGCCCAGGTTGAGGCAGACGCGCCGATCAGCACGGCTAATCTGCGTTTTCCAGTATTTTTCGCCGAAAAGCGGCCGTTCTTTCTTGAGCGTATCGACATTTTTCAGAGTGGCCTCAACGTAGTGAACACCCGCGCGATCGTCGATCCTGACATAGCTGTTAAGCTCACGGGCCGCCGCGGCAAAAACACGTTCGGCCTGATGTACGCCTCCGATAACGGCACGCCCGGCAACCTCAGCAAAGACGACCGGCAGCGCCTCGCCGAGTGTATCGAGCGCCGCACAGACCCGACGGCTGTTTGCCCTAACGAGCGGATATTCGACAAGAATGCCGACATCGGCGTGCTCAGGCTCAAGCGCGACATCGGCCGCGAGCACAGCATCGGTATGTTTGCTACGACGTACAATTTTGTCGACAAGCATAACCACACGGCCGGCGTGGACGGCCGATATAAGATCAATGCGAACACGGTGGCGGAGTTTCAACTGCTAGGTACGCATACGCGTGCGAATTTTTACGACCCGAAGACGGACACCGTTTCATACAGGACTGGCAACGGCGTCGGCTATCGAGCATATCTTGAGCGTTCCGGCAGGAACCTGTACATGAACTTTATGGCCCAGGGCCGCTCCCCCTACTACCGTGCCGATGTCGGATTTACAGATCGTGTCGACACGAACTATTTCGGCTCATACATTCAGTACGAGACCGAGCGTCAGGCCAAGAACACGATCGTTTCAAAGCGCGTCTGGAATGAGACCAATATTCGGGTCGATTGGAAGGGAAGGTCGCAGTACTTCATCACAAACACGCGTGGCCAATTGGCCCTTCAGCGCCAAACGTACATCGGCGCGAACTTCCAGTTAGGGTCGGAGCACGTTTACGAGAATGAGTTCGGCCCGATCCGTAACGCGACGCAAATAGGCGCATTCGCTGGGCCCAGCGGAAAGCGTGGTGCTAATTTTGTCGCGGGCCAGTTCTTTATCGAGACCACGCCGGCCAAGCAACTCTATCTGTTTTTCTTCACGGATTATACGCACGGCGGGATGGACTACGATTTTGGTGCGGGACCGGACTACCCGCGGGCAAGCCTTGCCTACGTCAATTACCTCGAGCAGTGCGCGCTGGTGCCCTCGACCTGCAATAACGTCCCCGGCCTCGATCCCGGGCCGGGGAATCAGCTGATGATCGAATCATCGGTCCGTTACCAGCCTACGACAGCCTTTCAGACTCAGTTGAACTATACGAAACGGCGAATGGTCCGGCACGACACTGGGCGGGTGGCGTTTGACGACAATATCTATAGCTGGCGGTCGGTCTATCAGTTCAGCCGGGATGTATTCGCACGGCTGCGGCTTGACTATTCGTCACTAAGTCACAGAGCCAGGCCGCAGTTCGTGTTCGGATGGACGCCGAGCCCCGGCAAGGCACTTTATGTCGGATATAATGACGACGTGAATTACAACGGATACAACCCATACACGGGCGTGCGGGAATCGGGCCTGCGCGGCAACGGCCGCTCGTTCTTTATCAAAGCGTCGTACTCGTTCAGAAAGAGCTTCTAAACCTTAGCGAATGTGAGGCCGGTTTGGCCTTGGTACTTACCGCCGCGATCCTCATACGAGACGGCACAATCCTCGTCCGATTCGAAGAAGAGGATCTGGCCGATGCCTTCGTTAACGTAGACACGGAGAGGCAGATTCGCGAGGTTTGCGATCTCCACCACGAGCCGGCCCGTCCAGCCGGCCTCGAGCGGGGTAGTGTTAACGAGGAGGCCCGCGCGGGCGTAGGTGGACTTCCCGAGAGCTACACCGGTAACGTTCCTTGGCATCTTGAATGTCTCGACCGTCACTCCTAGCCCGTAGTGATGCGGCGGCAGCAGGTAATATTTCGAGCCGTCGTCCGATGCGTGCAGCACCGGTTCGATCAGCGAAAATTGCTCGTCGAACCGCTTCGGATCGATCTCTTTTGCATGAACGGAAGAGAAAATGCGAAAGCCGTCATCGGCGAGACGCATGTCGTAACCGTAACTTGAACAGCCGGCGGAGATTATCCTGCGGCCTTCGACCTCGCGAACTAACTCGGGCAGGAACGGCGCGATCATGCCGTTCTCCTCGGCCTGTTTCCTAAGCCAAATATCGGACCTGATAGTCATAACGTCAGATGATGGACTTCAAGTCTATCACCTGACGTCGTGAGGTCAGAAGGGAAGTACCAGTGGCTTGAGGATCAGCGTACCGTCACCGACAGTGAATTTGAGCGGAGCGCCGCCCACGCCTGCCTTTGCCGCGATCGATCGGTCGGTGAATGGCATCTTACGGTCGCGCGGTTTGAGGTCACGGAACGAATTCTCGATCTTGCCTGTACGAAGTATCACCGCGTCGAGCTGCGCGCTAGCGGTGGACGGCAAATGGACTGTTAGATCACCATTGGCCATCTGCACGTCGGCCGTCCGGTTTCGCCAGCCGCGCGTGCCGAACGCAACCTCAGCCTTTCCACGATTAAAAACAAGCGTCGACGCACCGCTGATGACCTCGACCTTTGCGTCCGTCTCGACAAAATTGACTCGGATCGACCCCTCTACGCCCATGACCGACAGGTCGCCGGTACCTCCGTCGATCTCCAGGTCGCAATATCGTGGCACGGTGACCGTGTAGTCAATGCGAAAGGGAAGCGCCAGCAAATGTTTGGGGAATTTCTTCCAGAGTTTCTTGTCGCCCAGCTTGTTATGCGTGCCGAAACTCACAATGCCGGTACGGATCGCACTCTCATCGGTTATAAATCCGGTGACTTCGGCAAGCCGCGCCAAGTCGGCCTCGTTGACGGCCTGCAGCTCGATCTCGGCCGTGATCTCTATCTCATTCTTCGCTGACGGAGAGATCTTGATAGATCCTTTAGGAGCCCCGACTATCGCGACCGTTCCTCCGGCGCCGAAGTCGAAGCGGTCGGTCTTCGTAACCTTGCGCTTGATCATGTCCTGCGATAGCGCCGTGCCGCCAAGCGCGAGAAGAAGCCCTATCAAAACCCAAGCTTGTGTTTTCATTTTTTTGATTGACCGGCGTCTTAGCGTCTGAGAAATCCAATAGAACCGCGCTGATTTGTCACCGAGAGCGTCGCGCTGCCGTCGCCGAAGCGGCCCACGACGCGCCGGCCGTCGCCAAGATAGTTTAGATTGCCTGCGCCGAATACGCCAAGAGAAATGTTTCGCGTCGACGGCGCCGTAGCAACAAGCCGGAACGATGCATTGAAGGGGATGCGCAGGTTGATATTCCCGCTCATCGAGGAAAAACGATAATTGCCGCCCGGCGCGAGTTCACCATCGAAAAAGATATCGCCGATAACATTCTCGGCCGACACGGCGCTTGCACCTATATTCAGCAATTGAATATCGCCCTCGCTTGAGATATGGGCACGCACCAAGCCGCCGCGAACGTTGCTGACCCTTAGGTTGCCGATCTTTGTCTCGACATCGACCTCGGTCGTGTACGGGACGCGGATCAGGAAATTAACGTTGCCGACGCCGTTTCGACCTTGATTGTCGCGTACCAGGTTGACGACGATCGTGCCGCTAACGCTTTGCGGCGATATGTTTGCGGCGGGTGCTTCGAGTGTTGCGGTTATATTGACCTCGTTGCGGTTCCAGCCCTCGACGATGACGGTTCCGGTGCGGTTTAGTAACTGCAGCCGGACTGACTGGCCCGCGGGATAGCTTCGCGAAAATTTCTTCTGGCCCCAAGCTTCGCCTGCCGCGAGCGCAAAGAAAAAAACTACGCTCAGGAGGATCGTAGTTCTTGCGATGCCATGTCGGCGGCCGGTCCTAGATGTCGCCATCATCAAGATCTACTAAAGGTCGGCGAAGTCGCGCAGCAGGTCCATTTTTTCGTGCATCACAGAATCGAGCATCTCGCCCGACAGCTCGTCTTCCGGGTCGCGGGCGAGGATGGTCGAATATTCGACAAGCGATTCGTCGATGACGCGGAGGTTGCGGTCAAACGCCTCGCGGGTCCGGGCATCCCACTGCGTCCGCCGGGCTTGCACGCGGGCATTCCAATATTCTATGGCGGTCTGCTGTTCTTTGATCCGCCTCTCTCGCGCCGCTTGGGGCGAATCCACCAAGCCGAGCCGGCTTAAGACTTTATCTATCGTGGTCTGCCGTGTGCTAGTCCTGACACCAAATTCGTCCACAGACGGTGTCTCATAAATATGAAGAGTTGCGACGGTGAGCACCGAACTGACGATAGCAATACCGGCCATGGCGGTCGCGACACGCAGTAATGTGAATCGAGTACGCGGTGGAGGCGACGGTTTCACCTCATTTTCGATGACATTGGTGATTCGCAGCCAGAGCTGTTTAGACTCGTTCGGCCGCAGCTCATCGGCACTTGCCTCATTACACATGTCGAGCATCGAGGCGAGGTTGGTGCAGGCAAGCGCGCAATCGGAGCAGACAGCCAGATGGTCGCGGACGGCCGCGGCCTCGATCACGTCGAGATCGCTGTCCATGAACGCACTTAGCTTTTGGCTACATTCCTGACAGTTCATTATCGGGCCAACATCCAGCTTTATCGCTGCTAAATTATAGATTAGCCATCACCGACAATCGTTGCCCTTCACGTCGCTAAAACAACGCCAACCCGGCAAGAAAAAACACGAACATGCATCTCATCATGCTCGTGTCATTACCGCTTGGCACTTCGCTAGCCTTGTTCCTTAAAAAGCAGCCCTCGCAGCTTCAACCTCGCCTTATGCAACTGGGATTTCGAGGTTCCGACCGAAATGCCCAGCGCCCGGGCAACCTCTTCGTGCTCAAACCCTTCGACATCATGCAGCAGGAACACCTTGCGGTAGCCGTTCGGCAATTCTGCGATCGCGTTCCTTAGGGCTATGCGGTCGACGATCTGCATTTTGCCCGGGTCGGCACTGCCTGTAACCGTTTGCTCGGGCATGTCGCCGGTCTCGGATGTTTTTTCGTTCTTTACGCTCCGGCGGCGAAAGTGCATCAGCACCTGATTCACCGTCATACGGTGCAGCCAGGTCGAAAACGCCGAATCGCCGCGAAAGCTGCCGATCTTTCGAAATAGTTGGATGAATACTTCCTGCGTCAGGTCCTCGGCCTCGGTTTGACTGCTCGTCATCCGCAGGCAAAGGCTGTACGTGCGGCGGTGATAACGCTGATAAACTATCTCAAACGCCGCGACATTCCCGTCGGCCGCTAAACGGCACAGATCTAGGTCCGGTGAACTCTCGTCGAATTGAGCTGCGGGCGCGACATGATCAGCTCCGTCATGTGCGAAACCGAGATCTTGTTCTATGACAGCAGAGTTTGGTTCCATAACTGCTATTTTAAGACCCAGTGCCGGATTGTAGACTATCTCGTTTTATGATGCCTGCATACCGGCCGATGGTTGCCGAGGTACGCGAGAATTTTATGCCGTCTCGGCATTAAAGGTAAAGGAAAAAATCGCCCTAGAAGTTCTGACTCGGCTCAAAGGTGTACAGGACACCGGCCAGTTCACCTCGCACACCCACGTCATCAACGCTCTGAATGCCCTCGGCAAGCGAGGTTGCGAGCATCGTTATCTCAAATCCGTTTCTCACGCCGGGTCGGGCGGCAGGAACAAAGAGCCTGCGTCCCCAGACGGTGATCTTCTTTCCGTCGGGCTCAGACGTGCCCTGGAACTTGATCTCATACGCGCGCCACCCGCCATTTACAGTTATCGGCCCCTCAGAGATCACCGTATAGCTCGGCCCCATCAGTTCACGAAGCGCCTTGTGGGAGTCCTTGGCGAGCTGCGGGAATTTCTCGGCGTCCTCGGTGAACGTGCCCTTGCTCGGATAGTAGCTAATGAGCATTTGCTCCATGGGCAGGTCGTCGGCGGTGTTTCGCGAGATGTCGAGAAACTTACCGCGAGATTCACCGGCCGTGCCGGGCTGGGGGCCGTTGACCTTCCATTCTTTTGGATAATAAAGAGTAAAACCGACGAAGTTGATGAGCAGATCACCCTTTAAGTGCTGCTTGCTGTTCTGATAAAAGTTCGTGTTCGGCGGCTGCGGTATAGTCCTGGCCGGCGGCGGCATCTCAGTAGTCGAGACGATGGTGTTGGTCGGCTGGTCGGTCGTAACATTCGCCCCTGCGGGAACATCCGACGCCGCCGGTTCGCGAAGCCAGAGATACCAGCCCAGGACCAGCAGCGTTACCAAGGCAGCCAAGCCGATGCCCGCGAAGAGTTTCGTCCGCGATGTTTCGGGTGCGGGCGGTTCGGGCGAACGGTTCTTCCAGGCCGGCTCGGCCGCCGGCGGTAGTTTTTCCGTACGGACGACCTTGGTGTCTGCCACGGCTGGGGAGGTCGGCTGTTCGTTGCGTGCAGGCTGCAGAGGAAGTTCGATCAGCTCCTCGCCGTCCGATATCGATGCCGACGCGAGGGCACCGGCGAGAGCGTCACCCAGGTCGCGTGCTTTAAGAAAACGTTCCGACGGGCTGAAGGCCATGGCACGCTCCAGGACCTCGTCAACAGCCTGCGGCAGTCCGGGCCGCACATCGGAGGCATTGAGGGCCGGGCCTGCGGGCTGGGAGCGGAGTACCTCCTTTGCGTTCTTTCCCGTGAACGGCAGCCGGCCTGTCAGCATCTCATACGCGACCACGCCGAGTGAGAAGATGTCGCTCGAGGCCGTCAATGCGCGGCCATCGAGCACCTCAGGCGCTCGATAGGCGAAATTATGCGGCGTCGGCATTCCGTCCGAGGCCCCGAAACTGACCACCGTGATCTGCTCGACCTCGCTTGCCGCGTCCACGATGATATTCTCGGGACGAATGTCGCGGTGAAGGATGCCCTCCTGGTGAGCTTCATTCAGCGCGCCCGCCGCCAACCGGATGATCTTGGCCGTTCGCTGCGGGTCAAACTGGCCGTGGATGCCAAGAATGTCACGCACCGACAGAGCGTCGACATATTCGCTGATGAGGAAGGGCCTGCCGTCTGTAAACGCTCCGGAATCGACGAGCCGTGCAATGTTCGGATGTGTGAAGTGCGACAGCGAGACGCGCTCCTCCGCCATAATGCTCTCCGTTATCTCGTCCTGCCCGTCGCCCGTAAGAATGCGCACGACCACCTTCTTGTCATCGACGATCTTGTCGTCGGCCACATAGGCGAGCCCGTTCTCGTCGCCGCCGAGGAATTGTGTCACCTTGTACCGGCCTTTGACGATGCGTCCGACGAAACGCTCGGGCTCGTTTTCGTCAAAATCAAGCGGCGGTAATCGGTCAGTATCGGCGAGGTCGACGTGCCCCGCAGGTATCTGGTGAGGATCTACCTTTCTCGGGGCCGGTGCCGACTGTCGCGACGGCAGCGGTTCAGCAACGGCGAACGGATCTGCCACAGGCTCGTCAAGCTCAAAGAACACGCCCGGTGAAGTCTGCGGGCGAGGGGCGGGCTCTGCGGTTTGAGGCATCGCCGGAGCGGGCCTTTTCAGGTCGCTTATCGCGTCCATATGCGGGATAAGATTAGCGAACACACTTTTTCCGCCGGCGTCCGACGCGGGATCCTCGGAAACGAGCCGCCGTCCGTCGGTGGGGCAGAAGCGCCGTGAGCCTTTTTCAAAACTCTGGCCGCATTTGGGGCAAAGCATGTCCATTGTGTGTATTTATAACCTTATTTCGTTCTAGCTAATTTGGCGGTAAGGGCCGCGTTGTCCGGGTCGAGCACCTGCGCCTGGCGATAATTGCGTTCGGCCTGCCGGGCGTTCGCGGACTTCAGATATGCGTCGCCCAGCGATTCGAACTGACGGGCCAACAGACGCTTCTCGATCGCCGGAACAAACCTAAAGGCTTGCAGCAGCGCGCTCTCAGCCATATCGAGGCTGCCCTGCCGCAGGTATAGCGAACCGAGCAAGGTGTTTGCAGTATAGGCCCTCGGGCTGACAGCTATGCTGGTCCTCAGCGTTTGTTCCGCATCGCCAAAACTGTTCTGCGCGAGCTGCGCCCGCCCGAGCAGCAGCAAGGCAGACGCATTACGCGGGTCGCGGCCAACCGCCTTTCGCAGTAATTCTTCAGACTCGCTATATCGCTGCTCTGACTGCATTACGTCGGCAACCAGCACCATTGTAGGCACGTCGGTCGCGAGCTCAACCGCAGTTTTATATGCCGCTGCGGACTCATCTGACCTGCCTTGCCTACGCATCAGCCGGCCAAGATGAGCGTGCGCTGGGGCAAAGTACGGATCCAACTGGATGGCTCTACGGTATGCGGTCTCGGTCTCGGCCGAGATCAGTCCGCGAAGCTCCATCGCGACGCCGAGCTGGTCGTGCGCCAGGGCGTTGGACGGAGCGAACTGGATGGCCTTGCGGGCAAGCTGTTCGGCCTCCTCGTAGCGCTCGCCAAGATTCTCGGCCGGTATCGGCTGCGTGAGAACGTAGCTCAACGCGATGTAAGTGATCGCGGAGCCGGACTCGATCTGAAGCGCCTCTCGGTAGGCCGCCTCGGCCTCGGTCCAACGCTGCTGGTCGCTGTAGAGATTGCCGAGCCCGTAGACCGCACGCGAATCTTTCGGCTTCAGCGGCCTGGCCTTTCGGTAAGCGGCCTCGGCCGCCTCGTAATTGCGGTCGTCTCGGGCGTGATTACCTTCCTCGATGAGGTCCTCAAAACGTTCGTTATTCGCCGCGCTTTCACGAGGAGCGAACCTTGTCGTGTCGATCGACTTGACCTCGTTGCGCCAGCTCCAGTCGTTCGCCGCCTTTGTAGGTTCCTCAGCGGGCTTCTTCTCAGGCACCGTCGTTGCAGGCTTTTTCGTCGCGGTGGCGTCGGGTGATGACGGTTTAGGGGCTGTTTTAGTAGGTTTAGCCTTGCTCGCGGCAGCTGATTTCTTTGCCGGGGCCTGCTTTTTCGCCGCGGCCGGTTTCCGTTTCGTTGCCGGTTTCTTTGTAGTTTTGGAAGGAGTCTTCTTGCCGCCGCCGAACAACTTGTTGCTGCTCCCCAGGTCCTGAGCTCCGGCAATACCAGCCGAGATCGCGATCGCCGTGGCCAAAACTGCTAACCGAAATGCCTCTCGTGCAAACATACCGCTGAGACTGCTACTGGCTGGTAACAAGTCTGAAACCCAACTCCTTGTCTCTGCGTGAGGCATCTACTGCGGCTCTGAATACGGCGTTTACGGCAAATTCACCCGTTGATTTGGTGAACGCTGCTCCACCGCGGATCATATTGTGCGGCTCCTTCGTTTCCTTTACGGAACCCTTACTGCCCGGATACAAGCTCGCCTTTGAATCGGTCCATTCATAGACGTTACCGATCAGGTCCATGACGCCCCAGTCGTTAGGGCACGATGCGGTCCCAACGGCGTCGGGCTCGGTGTTCTCCTTATCCGTGACCGCACATTTCGCGTCGAAGTCAGGGCCCCACGGGTAAAGCGTGGCCTTAGCACCGTTGCGAGCAGCGTATTCCCATTCGGCCTCCGTCGGAAGGCGATACGTCACGCCGTCTCTCTTAGAACGCCACCTTGCGAACGCGTTTGCATCGTCGATGTTCACGAACCGCACCGGCATCTTTTCAGTACCCGAGACCGGCCGGTCGTTGACCCAGTGAGCGGGGACAGGCCGATAGCCCGTCTCATTAACGAATGCGAAGTACTCACCATTCGTAACCTCGGTCTTGTCCATCTTGAACGGTTGGACATTGACCGTGTGTGCGGGCCGCTCGTTCTCGCGGCCGTCGTCGCGTCCCATTTCAAAGGTCCCGCCGGGTATCGCGGCCAGTTCAGCTTTGAAGGTCGGCACGTCGGGCGGGGTTGTCCCGTTTGAATTAACATTGCCGCCCGGCTGGGGTCCGCCGATGAAGCCGAGCATCCACGCTGCCCCGACGCCAACGATCCCGATCAGTAAGAGTCCCAATAAGCCGCCGATTCCCAAAAGAACAGGCGAGGTGGAACGCTTCTGTGGCGGTGCTCCGTGCATCGCCGTGCCGTAATGGCCCGTATTCCATTCCTGTGCCACTGTCTGGGCCATTGCATCGGAGGGATGAAGGAGCGTCTTGTCGGTCGGCGAACCTTTAGGCGGGATGGTCACCGCAACCTCGGGTTTCGGAATTGCCGTTCGCGAATCGAACTTGCCCTCGTGCAATTCGGCATAGACCTCCTGAGGTCGTCCGTCACAGGTCACATTGCCGAGCCAGTCGTGAAATCCGTCGTGGCTGACGCGCAGGTGATGATTCCCGCTCTGAATACCCTCGAGCATGAGCAGGCCGTCGGGCTTCGTGGCTCCGACTGAAATGTTGTCTAAGAACACGGCCGCTTGCGCGGGTTTTGACTTGATCTTAAGCGTCGAGACAGGCAGCGACTGGCCCGACGTCGTGTGCACGCCGATGCCCGGATGTATCGCCGCCCGCAGTTCGCTAATGAATGCCTCAACAGTCGGGGTCCGCCTATCGGGATTCTTTTCCAGCGTGTGGGCGACTGCGGCCTCGAGTTCGGGCGAAACACTCACCCCTGCGTCGGCAAGTCTAGGCGCGGGGTCGGAGATGTGTTTCTTCATGATCGCCGGTATCGATGAACCTTTAAACGGCACATCACCGGCGAGCATCTGATAAAACATCACGCCAAGGCTGTAAACATCGGCCCGCGAGTCAGGCTCCTCGTCGGCCCATTGCTCGGGCGCCATGTAATAGGGCGAACCCATCAATCCCGTCGTCTGGGCCTGAACGAACGACCCCAAAAGCTCACCCGATTTGATCTTTGCGAGTCCAAAATCGAGTATCTTGACCGCCTGCGACATATCGGGCCTGTCGCTGCAGATCATGATGTTGAGCGGCTTAAGGTCGCGGTGGACGATGCCCTGATGATGGGCCGCACCGACGCCCGCGCACACGGCGGCCATTAGCTCGAACGCTTGCTCCGGCGACAACGAACGCTCGCGAGCCAGCACGTCATGCAATGCCTCGCCCTCGACGTATTCCATCACGAGAAAAGGCAGCGTGCCGTCGATCACTCCGTAATCGGTGACGCTGACGACGTTCTGGTGACGAATGGCAGCCGCCGCGAGAGCTTCCTGTCGAAACCGAGTAACAAGCTGCGGGTCGTTGCCGACGAGATCGGGCAAAATGACCTTGATCGCTAATTGTGTCTTGAGATATGCGTGCCGGGCCTTATAAACAATGCCCATTCCGCCCTGGCCGAGGCGGCATTCGAGATGGTATTTGCCCTCCAGCACAGGCTCGCCCGAGATGGTATGTACAGTCGCACTACCGTCCGTCGGGCATGTCTCCACGCTGTCGGGGAAACAGTGTTTACATTGCTGGCATTCTTTCATTCGGGGCCATTAGTGCGGGTCGCACAGACACAAATCTTACGACGCCGGAATCAATATGTTTCTGAGCGTCCGCAAGACAGATATCCCAAAAGATTTTAGTTTGTTTACTGATCTCAAGCAAGGAATTACGAGCTACTCCGCTTCCGAGGACGGCTGATCGGTCATCCCCGCTTTGCGGAAAAGCTCCGTTAACCGCGGGTCGTCGAGCAACGCGTCAAACTGACGGCTCGTACGCACGAGCACAACATCAGCGGCGTGCTCCCGGAATGCCCGCTCGATCCGGCTGAGAGCTTTTTCCCGATGGCCGAGTGCGAGGTATAGACCCGCAATATACGCTGACGAGGCTTTTCCACCGTCGGCTTCGGCAGCCAGTGCCTGGTCCAGGTCCCGTTGATATACCGTCCGCAGGTCATCCATTTGCTCCGGGGGTTGACCGCGAAGTTCCCGGATCCGCGCCAATTCGTCGAGTGCTTCCGAGACGTTACCGACCACGCCATGGGCCATTGCAAGGTGCTCGTGCGCGAGCACGAAATTCGGATCGAGTTCCAATGTGAGCCGCCACTGCGCGAATGCTTCGTCATCGCGACGGGACGCAAACAGTATCATCGCCTTGTCCGTGTTTATCACGAGATTAAGCGGATCAAGGGCCCGGGCGGCCTCGATCGCCTCGATCGCTTCCTCGTTTCGTCCAAGGATCAACAATACGAAGGCTCGGCTGTGATGTGCACGCGCGAAGCGACCGTCGAGCCGAATAGCCGTTTGCAGCAGCCGGTCGGCCTCGCGCCAATTCCATTCGAGCGACGTGACGTTTGCGAGCGCCGCGTACGCCTCGGGGAGCGTGGCATCGATCTCGATCGCCTTCTCCGCCGCCCGTTTCCCGTTCGCGAGCGCCTCGACAGGGTCGAAGGGTACGTGCCAGATGCCCTGCACATAGCTCTCGGCCAGGCCGGCATGTGCCGGGGCGAAGTTCGGCTGCAGTTCGATCGCTCGCTTGTAATGGTCAATGCTCCTCAGGATGCCGTCGCGGGTACGCTTGTTCCAGAAAAAGCGGCCCTTAAGGTATTCCTGGTAAGCCTCGCCTGCTGCCGCTTTCCGTGTTTCCGGAGCAGCATTCAGCCTCGCCTCGAGTGCCACTGCGACAATGCGTGCAAGAGTCGTCTGTAGTTCAGACGCACTATCGAGGGGACGCTCGATATCAGGCGCCGTCCACAGGATCGTGCCGTCCGATGCAGCGACGAGGCGGACACTCAGGCCAAGGAGGTCGCCGCGCTTGCTGATACTCCCCTGCAGCAAAGCATCAACGCCAACTGCCTGCCCGATCTCGCTGAGGTCATCGCCCTTG
This sequence comes from uncultured Chloracidobacterium sp., assembly GCA_964636445.1. Taxonomy (GTDB): domain Bacteria; phylum Acidobacteriota; class Blastocatellia; order Pyrinomonadales; family Pyrinomonadaceae; genus OLB17. The sequence continues at coordinate 5,496 of CAZWSK010000027.1, read as the reverse complement.
TGCTTCAAAGCTGAGATCGAGCCGCTCGAGACAGTCCTCAGTCCCTCGATACGCGACAGTTCCTGCACAAGGTTCTCGGTCATCCCCTCGCAAAGGTAATCATTTTCGGCGTCACCAGTTAGATTCTTTAGCGGGAGCACGGCGATCGAATTCACGCGGACCGTCGCTGCAGCTGTTCCCAAGGGGGCCGTGTCGCTCCTCGACACGGCGAGATACAGGCCCATGCCCACGAACGCGATAATAATAACGGCAGCCGCGACGATGAAAACTCGCCGTGGCGCGAGATCAGCGAGCAGACGGGTTTGGTCGGAGGTCGCGGCTGTCCCGGCCGGCTCATGGCCGTTTCTTACGGCACCGATGAAGCGGTAGCCTGCGCCGTAACGCGTTTCGATGAATCGTGCGGGTCGCTGAGTATCGCCGAGCGCGTTTCGAATTGAACCGACGCACTTCCTCAGCGCGTCGTCATAGACGTCGTGTCCGTCCCAGAAGCGATCCAGCAATTCTCGCCGCTCGACAAGCCGGTCGCGATTCTCGATCAAGAACGTCAGCACCTGAAACGGCCGCTCCGCAAGGTGTATCTCGGCGCCGTTACGGCGCAATTCATGCGCGTGCTGCTCAAGCCGAAACTCGCCAAACTCAAAATGGCCGTTCTCTGGCATCGACGTCAGAATTCCCAATTTCTTCCGATTTCTGTCCTGATTCCGGACGCCGATCGGAATATGCTCTTTCGAACTGTACGCAGATTATAAACCCGATCAACATCTGTACCAACCGGTTTTGCCGGAGTCAAGGAGGAGTTTTCATGTCAAAGGGCCCGTTGTTAACCGCCGCGTTCTCGCTGATCGCCATCGTTTTGTTTTTTTCCAACTCGGATCTCAGCCCGGGTGCAGAAATGGCCTCGGCAGAGGAGCTATACGGCTCGATCCCGCTTCATTTTGAACAGAACGTCGGTCAAGCCGATCCAGACATTCGTTATGTGGCAAGGGGCCCGGGGTACTCAATGCTGCTCTCGGACGACCGTGCGAGGGTAGCACTGCAGGACAAGGATAGATCGGCATTGGTCGAGTTGGGTTTCGGAGGTGCAGCCGAAACGCCGAGAATAACGGCAGAGGGCAAACTCGAGGGCAGGACAAACTACATTACCGGCAGCGATAAGAGCCGGTGGCTCACTGACATCGCCACCTTTGAGCGCGTCAGGTATGAACAGCTTTATCCGGGCATCGATCTCATTTTTTACGGCAATCAGCAGGAGCTTGAGTTCGATCTGGTAGTCGCGCCCGGCGCATCGCCAAAAACCGCCGTGCTCGAGCTGCGCGGCGTCGATGAAATCGAGATCGAACCGAGCGGCGACCTCGTACTTTCGGCGGGCGGGATGAAACTCCTACAGCGTCGCCCGGTAGCGTATCAGGAGATCGATGGCGAGCGGCGCAGCATTGACGCCGAATATTCGTTGATCGGGCGGCAAGGTCCCTTGCATCGGGTCGCTTTCGAGGTCGGCGAATACGACAGATCGCGCCCCCTCATTATCGATCCTGTGTTGACGTATTCGACATTTCTTGGCGGCACGCCGGGCACGGGCGGTTTCAATATTGGCGATAGGGGCGTCGGCATCGCAGTTGACACGAACGGCAACGCGTATGTTGCGGGTACGACGACGTCCTCAAGTTTCCCCACGGCCAATCCCCTCCAAACGCAATTGACGGGCGGTTCTTCGGCGTTTGTAACAAAGATCAACGCGGCGGGGACGGGGTTTGTGTACTCGACCTACCTGAACGGTACCGCCGTCCCGCAGGGCGGAAATACTCTCGCGGCCGCGATAGCCGTAAATTCGGGCGGGAACGCATTCGTTACCGGCATCACGCAAGCATGTAATTTTCCAACGACGGCCGGCGTGTTTCTGCCGTCGACGGCTCCGGGCTGCGGCGGCAACTTCAAGGGGTTTTTGACCAAGCTCAATACCGCCGGCAACGGCCTGGATTACAGTACATACATCGGCGACCCCAACTTTGGCTTTAACGGCGAGATGCTTGCCATTGCCGTTGACGGCGCGAACAATGCGTATGTCGCGGGCTTTAATGCCCTGGCGACATTTCCGACGACCGCCGGCGCATTTCGCCCTGCTCCGCCGGCGGGATCAGGCGCGGATGCGTTCGTGATGAAGTTTAACCCGACGGGCAGCGGACTCGTTTACTCGACCTTTCTCGGCGGCGGGAATTTAAACGGCGCCGACGCGTTTGGCCTGCAGAGTTCGCTGGCGCAATCGATCGCTCTCGATTCCTCAAACAACGTAGTTGTTACCGGACACACCACCGCCACGAACTTTCCCGTAACACCGGGCGCCGTACAGTCGCAGTACTCCGGGTTTCGCGATGCCTTCGTTACGAAGCTGAACGCCACCGGAACAGGCGTCGTCTTCTCGACATATCTCGGCGGCACCGGCAGGGACGGCGAGCCGGCGAATGTGGCCGTCGATACCGCGAACAACATCTATGTCGCGACAAACACGCAGTCAAACAACTTCCCCACCACGCCGACGGCTTTTCTCCCATTCGTGACCGAATTCGCAGTCTCGACCGCGATTACCAAGCTAAGTCCGGCCGGCGCGATGATCTATTCGTCGTTTACAGGCTTCAGTTCCGCGACAGTCCCGTATGTCAGCAACATTGCCGTCGATACCGTGGGGAATCCCTATGTCGCCGGGAACGGAGTGACGAGCGTATTTCCGGTAAACCCGGTCGCGCTCCCGATAACTCCGACACAGAACAACTTTGTCGCTAAGTTCAACGCCGCGGGAACGGGAATGTTCTATGGTACTTATCTAAACGGCACGTTTGGCAACGGAACAGCGATCTACGACGTCGCCGTCGACACGAATGGCCATGCGTTGCTCACCGGAGCGACAACGGAAGCGAACTTTCCCGTCACCGCCGGGGCGGCGCAGGGTACTAACCAGAATACCGGTCTGGGAAATGCATTCATCTCTAAGGTCGGCCTGTCAGGTACAGATTGCCCGCCGATCACGATTACCCCGCAGCCGCTGCGGCCGGTCGTCAGGAATCGCCCGCACAGTCAGCAATTGACAGCCGCAGGCGGCACCGCACCATACAACTTTTCGTTGTTTCCGGGCGTGGCGACGAATCAACTGCCGTCCGGAATCACGCTGTCGGCCGGCGGCCTGCTGAGCGGCACATATGCCGGGATTCCGGGTGCAAATCGCGTTGCGATACGCGCTACCGACGCCAACGGCTGCGTGGGCGTCAGGCCGTATCTCCAAAAGATCTTTAACGGTAACCGGCCACTCGATTTTGACGGCGACTTGAAGGCCGACCTCGCGATCTTTCGGCCGTCGAACGGGACATGGTACAGGTTCGACAGCTTTCGCAACATCAGTTTTCAGTTCACGCAATTCGGGGCTAACGGCGATATCCCGGCACCGGGCGATTTTGACGGAGACGGCGTTCTTGACCTGACGGTCTTTCGCCCTTCTAACGGAACGTGGTTCCGCTCCGAGAGCCTGACAGGCAATGTTTCTGGATTCCAGTTTGGCGCGAATGGCGACATTCCCGTCGTCGGTGACTATGACGGCGACAGTATCAGCGACCTCGCGCTTTTCCGTCCGTCGAACGGTATCTGGTACATCCTTCAGAGCACTGGCGGCTTCACGTATGTTCAGTTTGGTGCTAACGGTGACAAACCGGTCGTAGGCGATTATGACGGTGACGGCCGCTCGGACGTGTGCGTTTTCAGGCCGTCAATGGGGTCGTGGTTCCGCATTCACAGCAGCAATGGGCAGTTTGTACCCTTCGGGTTCGGCGCCAACGGTGACGTTCCGGCTAAGGGAGATTTCAACGGCGGCGGGCAGGCGGACCTCGCGATATTTCGGCCGTCGACGGGGACGTGGTACTTCACGTACACGGAGAACGGCCAATTCAGCGCGTTGCAGTTCGGCTCGCCCGGCGATGTTCCGGTGTCAAGCGATTACGACGGCGACAACGTCGCAGATATCGGCGTCTGGAGGCCGTCGACGGGAATCTGGTACATCATACGGAGCTTCAGCGGATCGTTCTATTCGGTGCAGTTCGGCGTTAGCGGTGACATTCCGATAGCTTCGACGCAATGATCATCTGACGACGACATTCACGAGGCGTTTGGGGACGACGACGACCTTGACGACGTCTTTGCCGTCGGTGTATTCACGCACCTTGGGATCCTCGAATGCCATTCGTTCCAACTCGCTATCCGGCGTTTCCGGTGCCACCATTAGGCGGGAGCGCAGCTTGCCGTTCACCTGGACCGCGATCTCGATCTCGTCAGCCTTGGCGAGGTCGGCGTTGAAACCAGGGAATCGTGCTCCCTGAGCCAATATTCCAGCGTCGCTGCCTGTCAGTACAGAGTAAAGTTCCTCGGCCGTGTGCGGCGCGAATGGGGTCAGCATTAGAACGAGTGCCGTCAAGGCCTCATGTACGGCGGCTTTCGTGTTTTCGTCGGCCGTCTCGGCGTCGATGTCGCCGATGGCGTTCGACAATTCCATCAAGGCCGCTACCGGCGTGTTGAACTGCAGCGTTTCAAAGCTGTCGCCAACGCGTTTAATGGTCTGGTGGGTCTTCTGGCGAAGCTTTCTCGCAGCTGTTCCGTCCGTGCTGCCAACTGCCGTTGCCGTGTGCCATCTGTAGGCCTGTCGCCACACGCGCTGCAAAAACCGCACGGCACCTTCTATGCCGGCCTCGTTCCAGACGAGTTCGTTCTCTATCGGGGCCGCAAACATTACGAACAGCCTAGCCGCGTCCGCGCCATAGATCTCGACCATTTCGTCCGGATCGACGCCGTTGCCTTTTGATTTGGACATACGCTCGATCGCGTGCCTGAGCGGTGTGCCGTCGGCCGATAAAGCCTTTGTTATCTTACCTTTACCATCGCGTTCTACCGTAACCTGATCGGGCGGGAAGTACACACGCTTTCCGCTTGAATCGTCAAAGAACGTCTCGCCCACGACCATGCCCTGCGTCAGCAGGCGCTTGAACGGTTCGTTGAATTTCACCAAGCCCATGTCGCGCATGACCTTCGTCCAGAACCGCGCATAGATCAGGTGCATGACGGCGTGATCGTCCCCGCCGATGTACTGATCAACGGGCGTCCAATACGCCGCCTCGTCAGGACCGAAAGGCAAGATCTCGTTGTCGTTGTCGGTGTAGCGATAGTAGTACCACGATGAATCGACAAACGTGTCCATCGTGTCAGTCTCACGACGGGCCGGGCCCTCGCATTTTGGACACGCCGTCTGATACCACTCAGGCAGTTTGGCGAGTGGAGACTCACCCGTACCCGAAAAATCCGCGGTCTCGGGCAGCTCGACCGGCAAATTCTCGAATTTCTCCGGCACCACGCCGCACGTGTCGCAGTAAATGATCGGTATCGGAGCACCCCAGAAACGCTGCCGCGAAATGCCCCAGTCGCGCAGCCGATAGGTCGTCGCGGGCTCGCCAAAATGGTATTTCT
>CAZWSK010000026.1:0-21265 GCA_964636445.1 uncultured Chloracidobacterium sp. | reverse complement strand
CTAGTTAATACGCTGGAAGCCGGTCATTTGAATGTTCTGGAAGTACGGCGTGCCGGGCGGGAGGCGGTTTACGTCGGTGAAGGTCGCGTCGAAGATCCAGTTACGCGTCGGCGGGCTGTAGACCTTGTTGCAGCACTTGAACGAGCCGTTGTTATTGTGCGAGTTAAAGAGGTTGATCAGCGAGCCGGCGTAGTTGAATCTCGTGCCCCAGCTCTCGAGGAACCTCATAAAATTGTGCACGCCGCCGTTCATTCTCGGGTCGCCGCCGCCCTGGTTCGGGCTGCCGTTCAGGCTCGTGATGGAATCGCCGCTCAGCATCGCGAATCGCTGCGTCGTCTCGGTCGCCGTCCGGTTGCTCAGGCTCCACGGATACACGAAGCTCTGGCCGTCGTTCCAGTCGTTCGACAAGATCGTTACAGCGTCAGCCACTACCGACGCGGGGATGTGGCTGGAGGTGTTCTGCGGCAGATACAGGTTAGACGCCGTGGGCGTGCCGACCGAGGCGATGCCCGTCGCGTTAAAGTTGCCCTTGACGTAGATGCCGTTCTCGGAGGCGAAAGACACACCGCGAGTATTCGCCGGATTCGAGCTGTCGTAATAGCCCGGCGGCTGAGTTCCGTTGATCAGGCGAACGCCGCGGCGGTAGAACTTGTGGTCAAACACGGCCGCTCTCGCGGGGTCGATGACTCCGGCGGACCCGGTGTAGCGTACGGCCTCGTTAGTGTAATCGGCCTGGAGGTTGCCGGAATTATTGACATCCTCGCCCGGCTGCATATTGCCGTCGTTATTGCCGTAGATGTCCTCCATGTCGTACTCGCCGTCAAAATCGAAGTCACCGCGGCGGTCAGACACGTAGATCACCCAGCCGTTGTTCTGCGGGATATCGGTCGAGCGGAGCCCGCGGCCCATTGACACCGCAAACGGCGTTGTCGTCGGCATGTTGGTGTTCCAGTTGCCGTCGAGGAATCGCTTGAGGTTGTAAACATCGATGTCGACCATGCTCATCACGCCGGCCCATGGAACATTGCTCCCGTAGGTCGACGACGGGCTGAACGTGCTCTCGGTGTCGTTATAGAGGCCCTCGCGGGTGTCGAACATCTTGATCGGGAAAGGCACTACGCAAGTGCGTCCCGTGCCCGGCCCGCCGCTGACGGTGGCGTTGCGGCGGATGAACGGCTGGTCTGTCGAGAAGTTGTTGGGGAAATAGCTTGGCGACCCGGTGATCGTTCCGGTATCGTTTCCGGCCGTATAACCCGTCGTGCCTGTGCAAGCCGTCGTGCTCGACGAGACCGTCCCGGGCGATACGAAATTGTATGTGCCGGCGACCGAGATGAAACCGGAATTCGGGATGTTCGGGCCGTCGATGACCCACCGCTGGAGCTTGAAAATAGAACGGCTGTCAATGGCGTTAGAGTTGTAGCCCGAGGTCGTGATCGAGAACGACGTGTTGTTCGGGGCAGGCTCGGTCACGCCCAGAGCGAGTATATCCTGCGTGATGTCCTTGGTGTCGTAGCGGATCGTCGCGGGGTTATAGACGACGGTCTCGATCTTGATCCATGTCTCTCCGCCCGAGGCTCCGCCGCTGTAAAAGCGGTTGCCATTTACCGGTGTGGCCTGATAGGTAGTGTTGACGAGAGCTCGCGGCACGTACCCGCGGTTGCCGCTTGTCGCTCCGGCCGTTTGGCCATTCGCGTCGCCGTCGAGCCTGACTCCGCATTCGCCGGATACGGCCGTACCCGTCGTCGTCGCACAACCGGGCAGCCTCTGCTTGCTGTCGGCGAGCGAGACTCGGATGCCGGTCTTGTTGTAGTAACGCTCGGCGGCCGTGACCTTGTCGTCCTCGGTCGCAGCAACGACAGGAACGATCGCCGGCGACGATACCGTGCCGGTTTTGTTGTTCCAAAGGTCGCCGACGTTCTTGCCCCTTTTTACGATCTCGACATTGTCGAGATTCTGCGCAGCAAGCTCGCTGTTGATCTTGATCGGGAGCTGCAGAGGCGTTTGATACGCGAGCAGGTTGCCTTGGAAGAGATTCTGGTTAGTTGTCCAATTGGCGGAGCGGTAGGCCGTCGGCAGCGGGGCAGACGTTACGGGCGAACCGTTCGATACGGTATTAAGCACACTGCCGCGAAGCGACGTCAGCTGCACATAAGACCCTGCGGCGTTCTTGATATAGACCTCGTCGTCCCAGTTGGTCCATGGGCTGCCGTTTTTTGATACGTCTGTGAAAACGTGGCCGCCGGCGCTGACCTTTGACGAGAAATACAAGCCGTCGTTGGCCTGCATAAACAGGGAACCGTTGGAATGGACGCGTCCCCCGAAGTCGAACCGCGGGCCCGGGTGAAACTCAAGATCGTCATCGTAAAAGATGCCGAACTGGAAGATAGGAATACGATTGTTGAGGAATTTACGCCGAAGCGCGACCTGCACGCCGTTATCGCGATCAGTAGCGACCGTGTCGAGCTGCCACTCATCGCGGCGGGCGTTCAGTCCCTGGAACATCTCGCCCGTCATCACGACGTCCTGCGTCGCCTGCGTCTGCGTCACCGTCTGGTTGAACGTGTAATCTGCGTCGAACACCGGCGGATACTGGCCCTGTATGCGCGTGATATCCGTCGTGTCGATGGTCAGCTTGGTCTCGAAGATCTTGTTGAAGTTACGCGTCAGGATCTCGAGGCTAGCGTTTGCCGCCTCGTAGGTGCGCGTTTCGGCCTCGTCGTTGCTGGCCGCCACGGTCTCGCTGTTGGTCCGAGAGATGGCAAGGGCCACAAAGCCCGCCAGCAGCATCATCACAAGCAGCGCGATCACAAGCGCTGAGCCGCGTTCGTTACTCGCACGCGCGGGTATTGAAATGTTGAGATCGTTCGCTTCGGTATTCATAACTGCTATGCCTCGCTTAACCTGCATCGTATCCAAGATTACGGGTCGCAAATGTGGACGACAGTGTAATGGCCTCGGGACGGCCGGTCTTTTCGTCGTTCTCGACCGACTGGACCCGAACAGTGACCTGCACCTGCCGGATCTTATTGAATCCCTGCCAGTCGTCATCGATCGTGCCGACGACGCCGTCCGGCCCGACCGCGGGGTTGTCGACCGTCTGCCCATCGTCAAGAACGTACCTGATCTGCATATCCTCGATGTTGTAAGCCAGCGGCAGTTCCTGGATCTGTGCGCTCGAGGCCGCCCCGCGATTGTTGCCGTAGATCAGCCGGACAAGCGTTCCGTCCGCCTTTACCTGATAGGTGACCAGGAACACGCGCTTTGCGGTGGCCGGATAGGTGGTGCAATTTGTCGCGGTAGCACCCGAGCATTGCCGCAGCAGGCTCTGGTTAATGCCCGTCCCGTTCATCGCCTGGTTCAGGCCCAGAGGATCGCCGGGAGCAAGATCAAAGGTGTTGGTACCGCTGGCGGCCGTCGCCATCACGAGCACCTGAGAGGTGTCGGATTCGATAAGGAAAAGGTCGTAAGGTCTTACGGCCGAAGCACCGCTCGCGGTATTCGCCGTCAAACGCGCTGTCGTCGACGAGACCGTGGACACACCGGACAGGTTGATAACATTTCCGGCGTTAAAGTCCATATCGCGGTATGCGAACGTGATCGTGTCGGTTCTGGCAGCCGAGTTGGCGTTCAGGTTATTGGTGTTAAGGTTGTTGCCGACTACGACCGACGTGAGCATGTCGCGGGCTGAGTCCACGTCAGCAGGAACACCGAGACGCATTGAGTTGAAATTGTCGGGCACGATCGCACCGCGGCGATGGTACGCCAGCCCGGCGTTCAGCACGTCCCGGCCGATCATGTGGATCGCCACGCGGGTGTTCTTCTGAACGTCAGAGCGTCGGCTAGCTCTGTTGCGGTCATACGTACCCAACTGCATCAGTGCGTAGATCGAGCCGGTGACGATCAAAAATAGCGTCATGGCGATGAGGAGCTCGAGTAAGCTGAATCCGCTCTGGCCGCGGCCGGACTTTGATATATGTGCCATGATATGCCCTTAGTAATTGGTGATGATGGTCGACGCCGTCTCGGTACGCGTTGCCTGGTTCACAAAGTACCGGACGGTCACGTCGATACGCCGTCGAGAGATGGGATTTGGCGGTGTCGGGCGTTCCGGGTCGGCTACGTCGGTGATCACTATCTGCCGCTGAAAACCCTGAACGACCGCGCTAGTGTTATTCGGCCTTCCGGGAACCACACACGGCCCGGAACCCGCACACGCATCGTCTACTGTGCCTGCGACGCCGTCCCAGCCGACGTCAACGCGCACCGGATTCATACCCGTGACGAAGATTCCGTTCACCTCGCCGGAGGGGACGGACGTCATGACGTTACGAAGCGAATCCCACCCGTCTACGACGCCCTCACGCTCGATCTCCTTGGCAGAGATGATCGATTCGATCGTCGAAAGAGCAAGCTGCTTTGCGAAGGTGCGCTTCTCCGTTTCCATCGACCGGACGAGGTTAGCGCTCAGGGCCCCGACAAGGGCCAGAATACCGACCATCATGATGACCATCGCGATCATGACGTCGATATATGAGAAACCGCGTTGGTTTTCGGTGTTCTTCATCTTATTGTTCCTCAAGGCCTGTTGCCTGCGGTCCCGTAGGAACTGCTGCGGCGCGAGTCTCTCCATTTGTTCGTTGCGGAGGAGTTACGATCGAATTCCCAGAGCCGGATCACACCGGTGGACCCGAGCACCGTGATGCACCGGGCAATATCGGACTGGGCGTTGTTAGAAGCATTCGGCGACCAGATGTGAAGCGAAACGCCGGTAGGGACGGCTCCCGCCCCGGTCGCATTAGTTCCCGCATTTACGGCCGAGCCATTTGCCAGGAATCTGACCGTCAGAGCGTTCTGACTGACAGAAGGGGTGTAAACACTCGGTGCGTAAACGGCTGTGGGCACCGGCATCGCTTCGGGCGGGTTATACGCGATCTCCGCGGGACGCGTGTCGACGCGAACACGATTACTAGAGAACAGGCTTAGCGCCCGGATCAGAAAGTCGTCGCTGCTCGAAGTCGAGTTTGTATTTTCGTCGTATAGTCTCGCGATGTTGGTGGCCAAATTTACTTCGACACGCATTGTGCGGCGTTGGGTGAGGGCACGTTGACGTGCTTCCTGAAACATATCGGAGAGTTGTAGGGCCTGCTCGTCCGGCTCGTACAACTTTTTATGGGCCGATGCGTAAAAAAGGGCCACAGTGCTCATGATCGCCAGGATCCCGACGACGAGTAACAACTCGATGATCGAATAACCGTGTTCTTGAATGCTCTGAGGAGTTTCTTGTTTCAACCTGTTTCCTCCTGACGTGATCTGGCGTGTAGGCTCAAAGAGTGGGGACACTGATAGAGAATAGTCCTAATGGGAAACTACTTCCAACAATATTGTACATTGTTATAACTCTACTAAGCAATAGAACTGAAAAGTTTTGTTTTCGTCGTTCCATCGGGTAGAATCTGGCATACTTTCATCGCCTTAAGCGACCTGTAATGGCCGAAAAACCATCAGTTTCCAAAGTGTCCGCTGACTGGCTAGTGCGTGGGGTCCTCACGCGCCTCGGCGACTCTTTGGACAAATTCACAGGCCGTCGCTGGACCTCGTCAAGCAGTATCGCGACCAGCGAACTTATAGAGAGGATAAAGAAGCTTTTGGACGCAGAGGCGAAGGATGTGCCCGGCAAAGGGACCGTCGTCCCGCACAATATTAAGCTGCGAATGCAGTGGGATAAGTTCTCCGTTGACTCGGAAGCTGCTCTCGAGGCATTAACGAACGAGCTTTTGGTTGCCGCCGTCGATCATATCAACGACTCGCTGTATTACACCTTCGCCCCGGTGACCATGGACGTTAAGCCCGATTACTTTATCGAAGGCGTTAAACTGATGGTGAGTTTCGAGCAGTTTACGGAGGAAGACCGGGACGTCGAGATGAACGTCACCATGCCGACGCTCAATGTTGCCTCTTTCATGGGCAGCGAGCCTGAAACCCCTCGCACTCCTGTGGGGGCTCGATTCATTGCCCGATTTCGACTGAATGGTGTCGATACAGAAGCGGTCCTGGAGTTTTCGGGCGGCCGGAGCCTGGCGGTGGGGCGCACCGGCGGAAACGATCTCATACTCGACCATACGAGCGTGTCAAAGACCCACGGCTCGCTCGCGATCAGCCCCGAGGGCGGGCTTTCGGTCGCAGACACCGGCTCGACCAATGGAACGTTTGTTAACGACGAACGTATCGCATACGGGAAGGCGATAAGCCTCACCGAGGGTGATAATGTCCGGTTCGGCACGGTAACGGTAACTTTCGAGCAGGTCGCCATCCCGGCTCCGACCGAGGCCATTGCCGAGTCCGCAGAGGTGGAGGCGTCCGGCGAGACGGTCGAGATCGGCGGATTTGAATTTCGCGGCCGTGAGGGGCCACCGGTAGTTGACGATCAATCGAAGCCGATCGAGGACGAACCGACAACGGTCGCGACAAAAGTGTCCGATACCGGTAATGCAAGCGACGCAAATATCACGGTCTTACGCGAAGGTCCGTCGTCCGAGCCTGCCGTTCGGGAAACGGACGTCGAGGTGAAGGAATGAACTCAGCGGTGCTGTTTTTCATTGATCTATCAAAACTCCGTCCCGAGAGCATCTTTGGCGGGCAGGTGCTTGAGCGCACACCCGCGGGCCTATCGATCGTCTACATGTTCGCCGTCGCGATATTGATAGCGTTCCTTGTCCTGACCTTCGTCCAGAATTTCCGCCGCCGGCAGTTCACGTTTGAGCGCGACCTGCCGCCCAAGGCGGTACGACGGCTGACCCAGACACTGGCCAACCGAAGCATAATGGTGTGGCAGGTCGTCTACATCGTTCTCGCACTGTTCGTATTCGGTTCTCAATTCTACTGGGCGTTTTACGCGGATGATTGGAATGAAAAGTTCCAGGAGCTCGCCTACAAGGACCTGCGCAACCGTAGGATCAACGCGGCGAGCCTGCGTGGCTGGATGCTCGACCGGTCGGGCACGCTGGCCAACGCGCTCGCGTATTACAAGGTCGAGCCCGACGGAACCATCGGGCGGGAATTCTCGCTCGATAAGGAGATGGCCCATCTACTCGGAACCGAACGCGGGACGCCCGGGCTTGAGCGTTCGCTGTATCAACGAGCGGCGGATCCGATGCCTGAGGCATGGGAGATCCTTACCAAATATAAAAAGCCTCAGCCTGAGAATAAGGACGTCCGTGTGACGATCGACAAGGGTCTGCAAACCTTCGTCGCCAAGCGTCTCGGAAATAAAAACGGCGCGGTCGTCGTGATCAATCCGCAGAACGGTGACGTGTTGGCGATGTATTCAAATCCGGCCTATAAGCTTTCCGAGGCGGAATCGCTCGCCGGCTTCCTCAAGCTCGACTCGGACAAAAAGAACCAGCCGCTGCTGAACCGCGCGACACGGCAATTCTATATGCCTGGTTCGACCTTTAAGACGTTCACGATGGTGTCGGCCTTTCGGGCAGGCAAACAGAACGTCGACCTGCCGGGCAAACCGGCTCCGGAGTGTTACACGCCGTTTCGTGGGTCGCGGGCGATCTGTGACGGCGCTAGCGGCTGCCACGCCTGTAACGGGCCGATGCGCGATGCGTTCATGCAGTCGAGCAACCAATTCTTCTCGCGGCTGGCCAATGAGCTTGGACGAGAGCGGATGGGCGAGACGGCGAAGGTGTACGGCATCTTTCCCGCCGAAACGAGCGACGATGCTCTGAAGCAAGGACTCTACCCGGACATTTGGAATGCCAGCACGCCGAGGCTAGCTCGGTCGATCGCACCCGCAAGGTCGACAATGGTGAACGGCAAGGACATGAACCTGTACGAGTCCGCGATCATCGGAATGGGCCAGGGCGGAGCGGGGCAGATGACGCCGTTTCAGCTTGCGCTAATTGCATCCGCACCGGGCAACCTCGAGGGTAAATTAATGAAGCCCAAGATCGAGGCGGATCTCGCTCCACAGGTGTTTTCTCAGGTCCTATCGCCTGCCCAGGCCCGCGAGGTCCGCGACATTATGTCGACCGTGACCGAGGAAGCCGGCGGCACCGCGAAACGGGCACTCGCAAAGGTCATGGCCGCCGGAATTCGGACTGGGGGCAAGACCGGTACGGCCGACAAAGACGTGCCCGTGTACAACCCTGACGGTACGGTTAAGAAGGTTACCAAACGCCGGAAAAACGCTGATGGTGAATGGGTCGAGTATCAGGACACGGTCACGTTCCAGCGGTGGGACGCCCTATTCCTGTGCCTCGCCCCGCTAGATAACCCGCAGCTTGCGATAGCCGTTGCTGTAGAGGATGTGGGCGGAGGCGGCTTTGGCGGAACGGTCGCGGCGCCGATAGCGGCGGACATTATTTTTGAGGCCTTGCGTCTTGGCTTGCTCGGCGAACGCCGGCAAGCTCCGGAGAGGCGCACTCGATGAAGAACCGAACGTCGACACACGTACTGATCCTGCTGCTGATCGTCCTCATAACTGCGATCTCGCACTACTCCATCTACTACGGCGGGCTGATCCGCGGGTATGAGACCTCCGGCCTGAGCGCTCTACGTAATCTGACGCTGCTGTCGATCTTGGCGATCCTGCCCGTTTTTATCAAAAAGTTCTTGCGCTTCGACGGTAATTGGACGATCTATACGTCGGCCGTGCTTCTCTTCTCGATCGGCCTTACCGTTCAGTACCGGCTATTCAGCGACCCTGAGTACACATCGCGAAAGGACAAGGCCGAAGCCCGCCAGGCTAAGATCAAGACTCTCCAGATGCATTACATCCAGGAGAACTATTCCCCTGAGAAAAAGAAGTTCATGGGCCTGCCCGAGACGCCTCCGACGCCTGTTGATCTGTCGAAAGAAACGCCGCGTCCTGCCGAAGATAGCTATACCAGCGTACTTTTTGGTGGGCGCACCTATAATGCCGTGCTGGGCATCATCGGTCTGCTTCTCTTCTTTATCGCCTTCCGACGCAACGATACCCTTGAGTGGATCCAGCAGAAAGGCTTTTTGATCGTGCTGATCACGGTGCCGCTGCTCCTGGTGCCGGCGGGACTGGCTGAGCGGGGCAAATTTCTTGGAATGACGCCGTGGGAACTTGCCAAGGTGCCCTTTCTGCTTGGCTTTGCGGCGATTCTGTCTGTCCTATATAAAAATCTCGCCCGCACCTATTGGGGCGTGCCCCGGGCCAAGGACGCGCTCCCGCTGATCGTTATGGGCGTGATGCCGTTCTTGCCGTTCTTTGTCCTGAAGGACTTCGGCCAGATGATGGTTTTCAGCTCGGTCTACATTACGTTGTATCTGATAGCTGTTCGTCGATTTCCGCAGCGGTTGGTGCTTGTGGGGAGTGTGGCCCTGGTTATCTCCATCCTGGTCGTGGGGGCGCTGCCGGTCAAGACCCAGGAAAAGATACCGCTGCTGCCGACCGTCGCGGCCCCGGTTAAGAAGGTCCTGCCCGACCGCATACAGCAGCGGTTCCACCTATGGCTCGACGGATTTAATCCGCCTACGCCGGAGACGGAATGGTGGAAAAAGGATTACGACAGGTACTACGAAAAATTCGTTAAAGATAACTCCGAGATGCAGGCCCTGTTGCAGGAAGATCCCGAGGGCGCGCAGGAGAAGATAAATGTCGAGGCATGGTTCGACATTCTCGCTTTCCAGCCCGCGCAGGCGACCTACGGGCTGGCGTCGGGCGGCGTTACCGGCCGCGGATTTGGGCTCGGTTACCCGGAGTTGATACCTGTGGCGGACTCGGATTACATATTCGCTGCGTTGGCCGAAGAACTTGGACTTTTCGGGGGTTTGTTGGTAACCTTTGCCCTGATCGTTTTCGTACTCGCGGGCGTCAGAACGGCACGCGACGCTCGTGACATGTTCAGCAAATTGTGCTGCATCGGGCTCGCGGCATTCATTGGTTTTCAGGCGCTGGTGAATATCGGCGGCATCACGCGGGCTCTGCCGATGACGGGCATTACGCTGCCCTTTGTCAGCCACGGCGGATTCAGTCTGATCACAAGCTTTTTGATGCTTGGAATGCTGATGGCCTTTTCTCATCGCAACGCGATCGACATGCGGAGGGACATGGTCGAGGTCAAGCCGCAGAGCGTTTAGTCATTTTGTCTATGGACACTGTCGTCCAGATCTATTCAGCCGCAATTACCGATCGCGGGCTTAGCGAAAAGCGGCCCCATAATGAGGACTCGTACCTTGACCTGCCGCAGCGCGGCGTTTTTGCCGTCGCCGACGGGGTCGGCGGAGCCCAGGCCGGCGAGGTTGCCTCGCAAATGGCGATGGAGATACTCGGCGAGGCCTTTGCTAATGCCGGCCACGGGGACGCCGAGACCGTGATGCGTGCTGCGATCGAACGTGCGAATACCGCCATTCACGACATGGCAAATGAGCTGCCGCAGCTCTCGAGCATGGCGACGACGATCGTTGCCCTGCACTTGAACGGCAACATCGCGACCATCGGCCATGTGGGCGATTCAAGGCTTTATCGACTCGACCGCGACGGCGAGCTGCACCGCGACACCGACGATCATTCGATGGTCGCCGAAGAGGTCCGCGCCGGCCGCATGACCGAGGAGCAGGCTGAGACGCATCCCAGCCGCAACATCATCAGCCGCGCTCTCGGCGCCGAGTCGACCGTCGAGCCGGACCTGAAGACCATAATGGTCGATTCCGGAACGGCATTTCTACTTTGCTCCGACGGCATCACGCGGCACGTCACAGATCAAGAAATAAAAGGAGTACTTACGTTCGGCGGTTCGCCCGACGATGTTTGTGACTATCTGAAAAAGCTGTGCTTCGAACGAGGTGCGGAAGACAATCTGACCGCGGTGGTCGTCCGTCTCGGAGCTCACGGGACTGAACACGACACCGTTAGCCCAATCGAAGAGGCGGCGTTCGATGAGCCCACTGTTGCTACGGTCAGGGCTTTCGCTCAGGACGACGATGATCTGCTTGATCTGGACACGCGTCCGCTCGCGCCGCCGGCAAACGAGCCAGATCCTGAGCTAGAGCACGATACTATCTCGCTGACACAAGAGGAAAGCGAAGCCGCGACGGCCGCAGCGACATCGATGAAGGTCGAGATTCCGCCGACGGTTCCTGCTTTTGTTGGCGAGTCGACTGCTGCGGGTGCTGATGCGGAAACGCCGTCCTCATCGGCTGGAAGGGCCCTGCTTGGGCTGGCTATGCTTGTTGTCGGAACGGTTGTGGGGATCGGCGCCGCCTACTTCCTGCTCATTCCACCGCCTGCGGCCGCGCCGCCGATGCCTACGGAAATGCGGACGGACAACATTCCGCTGACTGCCTTTGAAGAGAATAGACGTGCGGTCGATGAGAACCCGACGATCTATATAGGCCGCTTCGGATCGGAGCCGCGCGACTGTGAGGATCATTACTTGCTGGGACGGGCTTATCTATTGATCGGCGAATACAACGTGGCAAAGGCCCTGCTCCTTGAGGCCCGAAAGCGCCTGCCGGAGGCTGACGACCGAAACCGTAAGGTCCTCGCCGACGACATCGCGATAATGCTGGCCGCCATCAGCGATACGACCGTACAGACGGGCCTTAAAAAAGCCCTTGAGACGCAGCCGACATCAGAGGCCAATACGGCTAGCCCGAATCCCTAGGCCGTCTTGCCTCAAAGAGCAGGATCCCTGCAGCCACACCCAGGTTCAAGCTCTCGACGCCGTTCGCCAGCGGAATGATCACGGCCTCGTCGAGTGCAGCGATCTCTTGCTCGGATAGGCCGTGGGCCTCGGAGCCAAAGACCAACAAACGCGGCGTGGTCCAGTCAAGGTCGATGTAACTAACAGCGCCTGTCGGGACTGCTGCTGTCGTTATCATGCATGACGCCCGGGCCCAGCCGATCGCAGCGTCAAGCGACAGTCCCGTAACGATCGGTAGCCGGAGGGCGGCGCCCATTGAGCCGCGTAACGCCTTTGGCGAGTACGGGTCTGTGGAATTCGGGGAGATGATGATGCCGGCGATCCCGGCAGCTTCGGCTGTGCGAAAGATCGCCCCGAGATTCGAAGGATTGTTGATCTCCTTCATGAATAAGACCAGCGGAACCTCTGTTGAGGCGGCATTGATGTCTGCAAGTTCCCAGACAGGTCGGCGAGCGATGACGACGATGCCTTGCGAATTATCGGTGTCGGCCATGGAGGCAAACAGCTCGTCCGCCACGCGGCGGACCTTACATCGCGATGCGATCTCGACGAGAAGATCATCCTCAAATTTCTCTGTCGCAAAGCATTCGACAAGTTCTGCCTTCGAGCGGAGAGCTTCCTCGACGAGCCTGCTCCCTTCGAGAAAGATCCAGCCATCGGTCCTGCCGTCACGTACTTTGCGTGCTTCGATGAGCCGCCGATTGTCGCGGCTGGTAATGATCTCGATGTCCATTGCACGTTCAGGTTAGCGGAGGCGAACTCAGTTAAGCAAACTTCCCATTTGCCCTTCCGTGCGAAGTCCATAGAAAGAAAGGGCCGCGACGGTGCGGCCCTTGTGTCCGGCTGAAAACTGGAAAAATCTGCCGAACTAACGAGGAGTCGGGATGTGGCCCTGTCTATTAAGTCGGTATCTACCCAGGCCCCTCTAGCTCAAAATTATCGTAACTCGTCTAAACGCTGTGTATTGGCGCAGACGATTTCAGAAATTACTTGCCTTTTGAGGCGGTTTTGCGGCCGCCGCCGCCGCTCTTTGCCGATCCGCCGCTTTTGGCCGATGAGCCGGCTTTTCCGGAAGCCGAACTGCTTTTAGCCGAGCCGGAACCAGAGCCCGACTTGCTCGAAGCAGAACCGGACTTAGAACCGGTCGAACTGCCGCGTCCGCCGCCGCTGCTCTTTGACGATGATGCTGATTTTGAGCTACTCGAGGACGAGCCGCTCTTCGACGAGCCGGAAGAACCGGACTTCGACGAGCCGCCTTTGCTGCCGGAAGAAGATCCGCTCCTTGACGATCCGCTCTTTGAACCTGACGACGAACTCTTGGATGAGGTGCCCGAGCCGCCGGACGACGCCTTCTTAGAACTGCCTCCCGATGAACTCTTTGACGACGAGCCGCCCTTGGACGACGAACTCTTCGACGAGCTTGAGCCGCCTGACGACGAACGCGACGATGAGCCGCTCTTTGACGAGCCGCTCTTGCTGCCGCCGGAACTCGACTTGTTGGCGGACGAGCCGCCCGCCGAGGAGCCTGACTTGCTCGACCCTGAAGACTTCGATCCGGATGACTTGCTCGACCCGGACGACGATTTGCTCGACGCGGAAGACGAACCGCTTCTTCCGCTCGATGACGACTTCGATCGGCCCGAGCCGTTACCGGACTTACCCTGGCCCGCGCCGGTCGCCTTCTCGATCTTCGACGCGGTTTCTTCACCCGCGCCCGCTAGTGCCGCCGAGAGGATGTCCGCTGCCACGTCTTTCGCGCCTTCGATCACCTTAGAAACTGTAGTTTTTCTGGTTCTTGTTACCATTGAGTTTTCCCGCTCCTTTCTGAGCAAGGCTACGTCCACGCCGGCATCTGGTCTGTCTGGCGGATTACAAAGTGTTTTTTGCGTGAATTGCTCCTCGTTCAAGCGAACTTCCGCCCTGTGTTATCGTATGTTTAGCCGGAGATAAGGTGCGCGAACTCAGCCTCATAAACTGCCGACTCTCACAGCGGTATGACATCCATGAACTCTTAGGCCGGGGCAGTTACGCCGAGGTCTTTTTGGGCCGCGACAGCTTCGCGCCCGAGGGCTCGCCGCACAGCGAGATCGTCATCAAGGCGCTCAATGTCTTTCTGCAGGACGATCTCGACCCCGAACTCGAACGCACGCTCGTGGAAAACTTCCAAAACGAGGCTATCGCTCTCGATCGCGTTCGTCACCCGAATATCATCAGCCGTCTGGGCCACGGAACGGCACGTGACCTGGCTGGCACGGTCTTCCATTTCATGGTGCTCGAATACCTGCCCGGCGGCGACCTGCAGGCGGCCGTCCGAAAAAAGCCGCTCGAGATAAAGCAGGCCCTGAACTACATCGAGCAGGTCTGCGCAGGCCTCGGCCATGCGCATGAGCGGGGGATCATTCACCGCGACATCAAGCCGCAGAACCTTTTATTGACCGCCGATCGCTCCACCGTAAAGATAGCGGATTTCGGCGTCGCCCGGCTCGACCTCGGCGACGCTCCGATCACCCGCGTCGGTACCAATATATATGCGCCGCCCGAGCACAGCCCTTACTTTGCGGGACAGACGGGGACGCTCATCGAGCCGAAATTGACACCGGCGGCCGACATTTATTCGCTTGCAAAGACGGCATTCACGCTGATCACAGGGGCCGCGCCGCGGGCCTTTACGAATGAGGAGATCACCGAGCTTCCCGAACAATGCCGCAACAACGATTGGTGCAGTGAACTGACGCGCGTGCTAAAACGCGCAACCGCACGCGACTCTGCCGACAGGCATCAGACGGTCGAGGAATTTTGGGCAGATCTCGCCGGCGTTCGGCAGATGGCTGATGACGAAGATCCGGAGACGCTCGTGCGGACCCGGACCGAAAGGCCGCAGCCGCACGTTTCGCGCGGCTATTCGCCTATCGCTCCGGCTAAGCCCGAGTTTGAAAGGCCGGCACGCCCCACGGCCGCGCTGAGGCTTCCGGCAAGACAGATGACCGCCGTTTCAGTTCCGCTAGGCGTACCCGTCGCGGAGGCCCCCGCTGTTTATGTTCTGCCAAAGCCAGAGCCCGCGATCGCCGAGCGCACGCGAGTTCCGATCGCGGTAAAGCCTCGGAGGAGCCTTAGAAAGCTCGGCGTATTCGTCGTTTTCCTAGCTATGTTCACGGGCTTGCTTTACGCGACGGCGGCCTACATGCGGGGCCGCGGTGTGCTGCCGGAAATACGGAACCCGTTCGCGACGCGGACGGCTACGGCGAACACGGATATTTACCTGCGGCCAAGCCCAAATACCGACAACGAGCCGATCGGGCTGGTGACAAAAGATTCGAAAGTGCGTATTGTAAATACACAGAATAATTGGTATCAAGTTGATGTTATCGAGCAGGGCCGCAGCCGGCCCTCGCAGGTAAACGCCACGCGCGGCTGGCTCAACGGCAAGTATCTCGACCTGGACAATTGAGGAGGAAAGGGAATTGAGCATTCTGGATAAGGTCCGAAAATGGATCGACGGCGACAACGCGGAATTCGCGCTCGAAGAGGCTGCCCGCGACGCCGCCGTAAAACCGCGCTCAAAGGCCGAGGAGTTCATCGTCAAAATAGCTCGCGAGGTAGAGGCCGTCATGCAGAGCGAGATGGTCCCGCTGCCGCAGGGCACGATGATCATCCCGGGCGAGTACATAATTTTCCTCAATGACGAAGACGACAAAGAGTGGAAAGGCGTCAAGCGTAAAGGCCTGGAGCAAGGGCTCTATCACATTCTCGCTGAGCGGGCTAAAGAGCTCGCAGGTAAGAAAAAACTTGAGACCAAGTCGTTCGTGATCGAACTACGCATCGACGCCACGCTGGAAAAAGGGGACGTCCGCGTGCAGCACAACTGGGAAGATGCCGCGAGCGGCAAGACCGGCGTTTTGCAGCGGCCAAAGTCGCTGCCCGACATCTCGGCCGCGGCCTCCCCGCAGATGCCGCAGCGGGCACCGTCGACGCAGCCTAACGTAAAGGCCCCGACCTATCAGCCGCCGCCATTCCAGCCGCAGGCCGTGAGCGACGCTCCGCCGACCTATCCCAACGCGATACCGCAGGCTGTGCCGATACCACCGCAGGACGATTCCGAGATGATGACGCAAGTCAAATCCCGTATGAACGAGCTGTACAAGCTCGAGATCTGGCGCGGCGGCGTGCGCCAGAATGTCGTGCCGATCTATCAGAACGAGATCGTGATCGGCCGCGGTTCGAAATCAAAGCCCGTCGACATTCCGCTAGCAGGCGACGTCGAGATCAGCCGTCGCCACCTCAGCATCGTCACGGACGGAGCAGGGAATTTTTGGGCGGTGAACGAGGGCAAAAACCCCGCGGCGATCAATAATTACGAGCTTCCCGCTGGCCAGCGAATACAGGTCACGCCTGGCCTGCCGCTGAACGTCTGCAGCTATATGCTGCGGATACAGCCGAAATAGCTAGTCCGCGGCCGGCAGTCCGCCGGTTTTGATCAGTTCTATGATCTCGTCGACTGAC
This sequence comes from uncultured Chloracidobacterium sp., assembly GCA_964636445.1. Taxonomy (GTDB): domain Bacteria; phylum Acidobacteriota; class Blastocatellia; order Pyrinomonadales; family Pyrinomonadaceae; genus OLB17. The sequence continues at coordinate 5,084 of CAZWSK010000026.1, read as the reverse complement.
CTGTTCGAGTTGCGTATGACGTCGGGCGGGTAGCCGTACTTCTGAGAGTTCTCCGCAAAGTCGTCAAGATCAAGCACTTCATGGCTGAGATCGGGCCAGACGACGACGTCTATATCTAAGTCGATAAAATCAACCACGCCGTCAGCGTATGTGGCCGGCATCGCGATGTTGCAGTACCACGCCATTAATGAGCCGTCCCGCTCGTGAAATCTAAAGATGTTATACCAGCGGTCGAACCAGAAGTGTTCGAACGAGATCGTCCCGGCGGCGAGATGGCCCATATCGCTGTGATCGACGGCAAACTCAAAACGGCCGACGGCGACGATCATTTCTTCCGTGTGAGAAACCATTCCGGCCTGCCAGCTGCGGCGGATGTTGCCGTCGTATTTGCGGGAATTGACGGTTATCTCTCTGCCCGCGGCGGCGGTGAACGACGATCTATTCATCGTCGTCAGTCTCTTCCGGGCGGCCGGTGTAGGTGCTCTTGAGCTTGCCGAGGAGGTCGTGGAGGACGAGGCGTTCGGTCTCGGTCAGGCCCGAAAGGGAGCTTTCTTCAAGGTCGACCCATTGGCGTTCGATGTCCTCGCGGATGGCGGCGCCCGACTTTGTGAGAAAGATGCGCGTTGAGCGGGCATCATCCTCTAGGCGTTCGTTTGTCACGAGGCCGATCTTGACGAGATTGTTGACCATTTTGTTGACGGTCGGGGCGGCGATGGCGAGACGCTCGGCTAGATCGCGCTGACGAAGGCCGTCCTGGTTCCACAGTTCGAAGAGCACAAATACCTGCCCGCCATGCAGCCCGATCTGGCCCATGCACTTTTCGAGGGAAGTCTTGAATGCCGTCGTCACACGGGCCAGCCGGTAGCTGACGGTGTCCTCGAACTTGATCAGATCGGCCATATGACCCTTTATAACCTAAGTGTTTTAAGTAAACAATTCGCCGCCTAATAGTAACTATTTAGCCGGCTAAATGTAGATAATTAGCAGGCTAATAAAAAACAGTTAGCCGGCTAATAAACAAACAGTAGCACGGTACGTTAAGTTTCGAAAGTAGGCTAATATTTAAATCATGGACAATGCCGAACTGCTTAAATCTGCCCGCGACATCCTGCTGAGGCTGCACAAATCAATGGTCGACCTCGAACGCGAGATGTACGAGGGCATCCATGGCAAACAAACTCCGGGCCAGTTCCTGAACCTGCTTCTCGAGGACGAAGACATGGCCTGGCTGCGTAAATTCTCGATGCTGATCGTCGAGATCGACGAGATGTTTGACCTAAAAGAGGGAATCGAGCCGGCGATGATCGACGCGAACCTAGTGAAGGTCAGGGAACTCGTTGCTATGGCCGAGACGGACGACTATTTTAAGGCGAAATACCAGTTCTCACTGACGCGCAGCCCTAATGCGGCGATGCTGCATTCTGAGCTCAAGTCGTTGCTGAAGTCCAGCGTCTGATAACGAAGAGCGAGGTCTCGGTTTAGCTTCTACCGCTCTTCTTCCAGTCCGCCAAGAAAGCGTCGAGGCCCTTATCGGTCAGCGGATGGTTCACCAACTGCTGAATGACCTTGAACGGGATCGTGGCGACGTCGGCACCGGCTAGGGCGCAGTCGACGATGTGCATTGGGTGACGGATGGAGGCGGCGAGGACCTCGGTGGCGAAGCCGTAATTGTCGTATATCTGTACGATCTGGCGGATCAGCTCCATGCCGTCGGTCGAGATGTCGTCGAGGCGGCCGATGAACGGGGAAATGTATTTCGCGCCTGCCTTTGCGGCGAGAAGGGCCTGCGAGGCAGAGAAACAAAGAGTGACATTCACGCCGATGCCCTCCGCGGTAAAGGCACGAGTGGCCTTAAGTCCATCGAGCGTTAGAGGGCATTTGACCACGACGTTGTCGGCTATTTTCGCGTATTCGCGGCCCTCTTTTAGCATACCCTCTGTGTCGAGAGCGGTGACCTCGGCGGAAACATCGCCTTTGGTGATCTCACAGATGCGGGCGATATGCTCTTTGAAATCAACGTCGCCCTCCTTGGCGACGAGGCTCGGATTAGTGGTCACACCGTCGATCAGCCCAAGCTCATTGGCCTCGCGGATCTCGTCAAGATTTGCTGTGTCGATGAAGAATTTCATGATCAGTAGTTAGTAGTCAGAGTAGCCTGTAGTCAGTAGGCAGAGGTGGCCATTTTTGCCTTTTCCTTTTAACTTTTTACCTCGTTCCTGAGAACGTCGATGCCCTCGATCTCGACCTCGCAGACGTCGCCGTCATTTAGCGGGCCGACGCCCTCGGGTGTGCCGGTGGCGATGATATCGCCGGGCAGCAGGGTCATCATATTTGAGATGTATCGTATCAGATAGTCGACCGGGAACACCATTTCGCTCGTATGGCCTTGCTGTCGAGTTTCGCCATTTACGCGGCACACGACGCTGATATCCGTTACATCAAGTTCTGTCTCGATCCATGGGCCGATCGGGCAAAATGTGTCGAACGATTTAGCACGTGCAAACTGCGCATCCGTCTTTTGCAGGTCGCGAGCCGTAACGTCGTTCAGACAAGTAAAGCCACGAATATACGGCCTGATATCGTCGGTCTGCCCCAATTTCGAGCATTTCTCGTCTATGACGACGGCCAGCTCCGCCTCGTGTTCGACCTGTTGTGAGTACGGCGGCAAGATAATGTCGCCGCCGTGCAGGACGAGGCTCGACGGGGCTTTTAGGAACAGCAGCGGTTCCTTCGGCACCTCGTTGCCGAGTTCCTTTGCGTGGCCCGCGTAGTTGCGGCCAACGCAGACGATCTTCGACGGACTGAAATCGGCAGGGAATTCGATCTTCATGGCGCTGTTTCAGTCACGACCTCCGACGGCTCGCTGACGTTGCCGGCGGTGTCAGTCGCGGTGATGTAGTAATGATACGCCTTGCCTGTCTCGACGCGATTGTCCTGGAATGTCGTCGTGTTGATCAGCTCCGGTGTGATCAATTGCCATTTGTCGAGCGGAGCATTCCGGTCCTCTGAACGGTATATCTTATAGCCTGCTATGTCCTTTTCTGGGTTGATGGCGAAAAAGATGGAGATCACATTCGGAGCCGCTGCCAGCGTTATCGCCGTCGGAGCTGAGGGCGGGAACGTGTCTTTCGCTCTTAAGCGGATGATGTTCGATTCTGTGCTTTCGACAGGCTCCGCGGCCAAGCCGACAGAAACGGCGCGGACGAAGTACCAGTAATTCTTATCAAACTCAAATAATTCATCGTCAAATGACGTTGAAGTAACAGGTGAGGTATTCAATAAACGTGCAGGCTGCTTCTCAGATGTTGCACGATAAATGTTGTAACCGATGATACTTGCCGGGCCACTCGCGTCGATGTTTTGTGCAGGAGGTTCCCAAGTTAGTTTAACTGCGTCCTGGGTGACCGTTGCGGCAAGATCAGTAGGATTTGAGGCCACCTTGCCGGCCGGCTCGATCAATAGAGCGTTCGAAAAGGCGGCCTTCTGGCCGGAAGCATTGACGTACCTGATCGCATACCTTAAACGTGCCGGCTGGGCCGCAAATTGGAGCGTGTCTTTATATTGCAGGGTTTTCGCTCCAAAATCCGCTTTGGTGACCGGTACCGTGGCGATCAAGGTCGCCGCCGAGGCGAATTCTTCCTCGGTCAGTATCAACGGAGCAGCCTGCGGCTGTGCAAAGCGATAAATATCTATTCTGCTGATATTTAGCACGCTCGTGGGCTCGGCGTTGCGGGCGGGCATCTTCCACGATAAGATCACCTGGTTACCACGTTGAAAACCCTCGAGCACAGCCCGCTGCTGAACGCGTTCACGCGGCGGGACCGGCGGTTTTCGCTTGCCGCAGCCGGCTGTATAAAGCGCTGCAAGCAGGAAAAGCGCTGTCGGTGCTTTAAGTGCAAGGTGTTTAACCGTCGTGTTTAACATTCTGGCCATTTTGCGGCTTGGTGCTTAATCGCCCGCTCTTAAGTGTGCGTAGCACACGGAATTTTGATAGCTACACGTGAAGCGAAGCGGAACGTGTAGGTTTGGTGAATATTCAGGTCCCAGCGTGTGTAACACGCGGCACCGGCGCAGTTTCGCGTGTTTCACACGCTCGATCGCTATTGGCCGTTCTCTACAGGTTCCGCTTCGCTTCACATGTAGCTATCACAATCGTCGCGTGCTACGCACGCTCGCCATGCGGTTTACTCCACGCCGTTCCTACAAAATATACTGCCGAAGATCGCGGTCCTCGACCAGTCCGCTTAAGTGTTCGTCGACATACGCCGCGTCGATGCGCTGGTGCTTTTCCTTTAGCTCGCCGCCCTCAAAGCTGATCTCTTCCAAGAGCTTTTCGACGAGCGTGTGCAGCCTGCGGGCGCCGATATTCTCAGTCGAACGGTTCATCTCGCCGGTCATTTCGGCCAGCCGATCGATCGCATCGTCGGTAAACTCCAGTTCGATCCCTTCGGTCCCGAGCAGGGCCTGATATTGTTTGATCAGCGAGTTTTTCGGTTGCACCAAGATCCGTTTAAGGTCCTCGACGGTTAGGGCCTCTAATTCCACGCGGATCGGAAAGCGCCCTTGCAACTCAGGAATTAGATCCGTGGGCTTTGAGACGTGAAACGCGCCCGCGGCGATGAAGAGTATATGATCGGTCGCCAGCATTCCGTATTTTGTGTTGACGTTTGTGCCCTCAACTATCGGCAGCAGGTCTCGCTGCACACCCTCGCGTGAGACGTCGGGCCCGGCTGAACCTGATTCGCGGCCGGCGATCTTGTCCATTTCGTCGAGGAAAATGATGCCGGCTGTTTCGGCGCGATCGAGGGCTTGCTCGGTAACCTGGTCCATATCGACGAGCTTTTCCTGTTCGTCACGGAGCATGATCTTACGGGCCTCGCCGATGGTTAGCTTCTTCTGCACAGTCTTTGACGGGAACATGTTGCCGAACATGTCGCGCAGGTTTACGCCCATTTCCTCCATGCCCTGACCGCCGATAAAATCGATGGTTGCGGTCGAGCGGTCCTGCGTTTCGATGTCGACGAGGCGATCGTCGAGGTCACCTCGGCGTAATTGATCGCGCAATTTTTCGCGAGTGCGCTGAT
>CAZWSK010000025.1:2073-21405 GCA_964636445.1 uncultured Chloracidobacterium sp. | reverse complement strand
GTCTCTTCGATCTGTTTGTCATTGGCCCATAAGACGGTGCGGAAGGGGACGAGGGTGCCTTGGGCGGCGTTGTAGTCGTAGAATTTCCGGCGAAATTTTACACCGTTGTCCTCATAGGTGAGCATCATCACGCGATAGGTCTTGACGGAGATAAAAAATCGCGTCTTGCGCCCTTCCGTGTCGGTCACGTCGAGCACGTGGTAATCGACGCCCATGACCTTTTCGCGGCCGACAAGCTCGATCTGCGAGCCGTTCTCTTTGTAGCGAAGGAGGGCCTCAATGCCGTGATAGATCTGGTTGCGGAAAGTGCGCAGGGCATCCTCCGCAGGTGTAAAGACGGTGTTGTTATATATGCCGAAGGTACGTTCCGGCGTCTGCACCAGCGAGAAGCGGGCCGCGGGATATTCCTGCTCGAGCCTGATGCGTTCCTTGCCGAGAGAGTCTGCACGAATGACGAACCGCGTATAGGGCACCCGGTCGGTGCGCCCGTCGGCCGCGACAATATTTGAAACGCCGCGTTCGAGTGTCGTTTTGCGGATCTGTGCGAGGCCGGGGCGGCCGCCGTAAAAGATGATCGCCAGCTCGGCGACCTGCTCGGCCGTCATGTTCTTCGGATCGAGCTTGGCAAAGTTGAGCGGCGTAGGCGCCGGCGTAGGCGACGGTGTCGTGACCGGCGTGGCCGTTGCCTGCGGCGTCTGGCCCAAGCCGCCGGCCGAGAAGACCAGCAAAACCGCGATCAACGGCAAAAGCGACCTAAAACACACAGGGCTATTGGGACTTATCTCTCGGGTTGGTCTCATTACGCGTAAATGCGGATTGTAGCATATCCGCCATTGCCGGGCATTCAAGGGGCAGCCGGCGGAATATGAAAAGTTGATGAAATTGGTGCGGGAAAAGATGCACGGAACAACGGAGAACGGAGAAGTGGGAACTGTGAACTGAGAACGGAGAACTGAAAAGTGACTCCCCTGACCGCTTTCGTTCTTCGTTTCCGTTCCCCGTTCTCCGTTTTCCGTTTTCCGTTCTTCGTTTTACACTGCGAAGCTATGCACGTTGCCCTTGTCGAACCTGAGATCCCGCCGAATACGGGAAATGTTGCACGGCTGTGCGCGGCGACGGGAACGCCGCTGCATATTGTCGGCGTCACAGGTTTCAGGATGGATGACCGGACGCTGAGGCGGTCGGGGCTCGACTATTGGGACGAGGTCGATCTGCACAGGCATCTCGATCTCGACGCCTTGTACGAATATTTGCCGTCGTCGCGATTCGTTTATCTGACGACAAAAACCGAGCGGGCTTACACCGATTGGCGATTTGAGGCCAATGACTGTCTCGTCTTCGGGCCCGAAACGCGCGGCTTACCCGAAATCGTTCTGCAGGCAAACCCGGACAGATGCCTGACGATCCCGATGCCAAATCCGAAGGTTCGCAGCCTGAACCTCGCCACCAGCGTAGGTATCGTACTATATGAGGCGATAAGACAACTTGCCCACGAAATACACGAATAACACTGAAAATGGCTCTTTTTTTTCGAGTGTTTCGTGCATTTCGTGGGCAGTCCCAATAACAGATCTTTACATTCGGCTGGCACCTTTTTGCCTCTATTTCTCGTCTAACTAGACGAGGTAAAGAGGTATGAAAAGGCTTTATTTTATTACTTTATTCACGATCATGGCGGCGCTTGCCGGGGGCAGTGTTTCGGCGCAGGAAACGCGCAGCCGGACCGTTGAGGAGCAGGTTCGCAGCAGCATCCTGAAGCTCCCGAATTACGGCGTGTTTGACTACATCACCTACGAGATAAACGGCAGCACGGTCACGCTGAGCGGCAAGGTCTTCTCGCTCGGCACGTCGAGTTCGGCCGTTCGCTCGGTCAAGCGTATTCCGGGCGTAACCGAAGTCATCGACAACATCGAGGACCTGCCGCCTTCGCCGATGGACAATGAGATAAGGGCGGCGACGCTCCGGACATTCCACGCACGCGGGCTCGGACGGTACTTTTGGGAACCGAAGCCGGACGTTCGCATAATCGTCGACGGCGGACGCGTGACGCTTGAGGGCTACGTGTATAACAAGGGCGACCGCGATGCGTTGAATATTTATGCGAACGGCATTACCGGTGTTTTTGCCGTTACCAACAATCTGATCGTGGGCAAGCCGGTCGGTTAACGACCAGTCAGGATCGGCAAGAGCCGGGCCAACATGGTCCGGCTTTTTGCTATTCAGCGGCCAATACGGCAATATAACCGTTTGCCTTTGGGCCGGGATTTACGACTATGATCACCGCAGATAAGATACGCAACATCGCAATTATCGCTCACGTTGACCACGGGAAGACCACGCTCGTTGACGCTATGCTCGCGCAATCCGGCACGCATCGTGAGAACGAGGCCGTTGTCGACCGCGTCATGGATTCGATGGACCTTGAGCGCGAACGCGGCATCACGATCATGGCGAAGAACACCTCGGTTCGCTATGGCGACTACAAGATCAACATCCTGGACACGCCGGGCCACGCCGATTTTGGCGGCGAGGTCGAACGTGTCTTGAAGATGGTCGACGGCATCGTGCTGCTGGTCGATGCCGCCGAGGGCTGCCTCCCGCAGACCCGATTTGTGCTGAGAAAGGCGTTGGAACTAAAGCTGCCCGCGATCGCTCTTGTAAACAAGATCGACCGTCAGGATGCCCGGCCTGAAGAGGTAGTCAACGAGATCTACGACCTGTTCATCGACCTCGGAGCTAACGATGAGCAGATCGAGTTCCCTATTCTCTACTCGATCTCACGCGACGGCGTGGCGAAGAAGGAGCTGACGGACGATTCGAAAACTCTAAAGCCGCTGTTTGACCAGATCCTGGAGACGATACCGGCGCCGCACGCTCTGCGGGATGACAGTCTGCAGCTGCTGGTGGCGAATATCGATTACAACCCTTTCGTCGGCAGGCTGGCGATCGGGCGTATCTTCTCGGGTGAGATCGCGAAGAATCAAGAGGTCGCGGTATCAAAACGGGACGGCTCGCTCGTGAAGACTCGGGTAAAAGAACTCTTTGTTTTCGAGGGACTCGAACGCGCGACTGTCGACAAAGCCGGTACGGGCGAGATCGTCGCCCTCGCGGGATTCGACGACGTCGAGATCGGCGAGACGATCACTCTCCCCGACAATCCGAAACCCCTCCCCGTGATCGCCGTTGACGAGCCGACCATCTCGATGATATTCGGCGTGAATACTTCGCCGTTCTCAGGCTTAGAGGGCAAGTTCGTCACTTCGCGGCAGATCAAGGAGCGGCTCGACCGCGAGATACTCGGCAACGTCGCCCTGCGTGTGAGCGAGACGGAGGCGGCCGAGCAGTTCAAAGTGTCGGGCCGCGGCGAGCTGCAGCTCGCGATCCTCATCGAAATGATGCGACGCGAGGGTTATGAGCTTCAGGTAAGTAAGCCCGAGGTCATCACCAAGAAAGACGAAACGACGGGCGAAACGCTCGAGCCGATCGAACTGGTCGTGGTCGATGTGCCGGACGAATTCATCGGCGTCGTCACCGAGGCAATGGGCCGCCGCAAGGGTCAGATGACCAAGATGATCAACAATGGCTCGGGCCGCGTCAGGCTGGAATTCGAAACGCCGTCGCGCGGGCTGATCGGCTTTCGCGGTGAGTTCCTGACCGAGACGAAGGGTACCGGACTGCTCAACACACTGTTCCTGAAATTCGATAAATGGCAGGGCGAGATGCGTTCCCGCCAGACCGGCTCGCTCGTCGCCGACCGCATGGGCGAGACTAATACATATGCGCTCTATAACTTACAGGAACGCGGCACTCTGTTTGTTAAGCCGCAGGTCAAAGTTTACGAAGGAATGATCATCGGCGAGAACGCCCGCTCAGTCGATCTCGACGTCAACGCGATCAAAGAAAAGAAGCTCACCAACATGCGCACCACCTCGGCCGACGAAGCGATGCGGCTTGTTCCCGTTCGCGAGATGTCGCTCGAACGAGCACTCGAATTCATCGCCGACGACGAACTGATCGAGGTCACGCCAAAATCCATTCGCCTGCGCAAACGCGTGCTGAAATCTAACGAACGGCCGAAGAAATAGTCACTCGGCAGGGCCGTACACGAGGCGGCCGTCTACGATAGTCGCCGCCGAAGTGTACGGATGGATCACGTTTCGGCCGTCCATGATATGCTCGACCGTCCAGCCTTCAGCCTTTAGGTAGTCCGATATCATCGAGCGGTGGCACCGCCACCAAACGGCCTCAGCACACATGATGGCCGTGCGTTTTTGGCGAGCGAGCGCGAGAAGCGTGTCGATTCCCTGCCGAAATTCGTCCGTTTCCATATAGTCGGCATATCCGCGAAACGCCTTATGCCGCCAGACCGTATGCGGTGAATCGGGACTCACCTTGCGCCGGCCGCCGAGCTGTTTGATCAGCGAATAGCCTATACCGACGTCGGCGAGCGCCGATTCGAGCACCTCTGAATTGAAATGCGGAAATTTTCGCGAGCCGGGCAGGCTGCGGACGTCGGCAACGACCTCGATATCGGAACCGCTAAGCATCTCGATAAACTCGTCCAGTTCCCGCGTCGAATGTCCTATCGTCCAGATCTTTAAGCCCTGTTTCATGCTGCGGTTCGCAGCAGCTTATAAGAAAGCTGCGGCCGAATAGCTGCCCATCGTGGGCCGCTCGTTCAGCAGGTCCGCCATGTCACCGCTCAAACGCCCCGGCGGCGGGACGCGATTGAGCCTGATCAACTCTTCCCAGATCGCGAGGTCTCGGTCACGGTTCATCCCGGCGACGGCCAGTATCCTGTGGTCTTTTATATAAAAGGCCAGGAAATCGCGGTCTTCGACCTTACCCTGAATGATGACTCGGTCCCAACCGGTCACGTGGCCGACATAGTTCAGCGTGACGTCAAATTGAGTCGTCCAGAAGAACGGCACGCCCGTGAAGGGGCAGTGCCTCCCGGCCATGTTGCGTGCCGCCGCCCGCCCCTGCTGCAACGCTGTTCGCCAATGTTCGATGCGGATGAGTTCGCCGGTCCTGGGGTCGGGAAAATGCGCGATGTCACCCGCGGCGTAAACATCCGGCGCGATTCGCAAATGATCGTCGGCGATCACTCCTCCGTCGGGGTGCAGGTCAACACCTTGAATAAAACTCGTAGCAGGCTTAACGCCGATCCCAAGCAGAACGAGATCTGCGGCTATCTGCTCGCCGGTGTCCAGCACGACGGTCTTTACTTTCGCGCCGTCCTGTATAAAGCCCCTTACGTGGCCACCGAGTTTGAACTTTACGCCATTCTCCTCATGCACAGACCTTATAAGTTCACCGACCGCCGGGCCCAGCACTTTAGCGAACGGCGCGGCGTCCGGCCCGATGACCGTGACATCGCAGCCACGCGTCTTCAGGCTCGCTGCCGCCTCCATTCCAATAAAGCTCGAGCCGATCACGACGGCCCGCTTGCCCTCAGCGGCTGCCTCGACGAGCGCGTCAGCATCGTCGTAGCTTCGCAGCAGAAAGACGTTCTCCTCGTCACCTTTTTGAAATGGCAAGGTGCGGGGAACGCCGCCGGTGGCGATCAGGAGCGAGTCAAATCTGAGCGTCTCGCCATCGGCGAACAAAACCGAACGTCTTCCAGTATCTACTCGCTCGACCACCCTGCGGCACATCAACTCGATATTGTGTTCTGCAAAGAACTCGTCGCCGCGCAGCGGCATCCATTCGGGCTGGGCGTGGCCGCCGAGATAGTCCTTGCTCAAATTCGGCCTGTCGTACGGCGGGCGGTCTTCTCTGGTGATCATCAGCAGGCGCCCAGTAAAGCCTTCCTCACGCAGCGTTTGCGCCGCCATATAGCCCGCGGCCCCGCCGCCGAGGATCGCGAAGGTACGGCTGTCGCCAGTCTTGCGTTTCGCCATCGTCGGCGGCGTTCGGTCGGCTGCCTCCGAGGGAAGACTGACCACAATAGCGTCGCCATCAGTCCTTAGATCGAACTTCGGCAGTGAATCGAATGCCGGCGGCTCTACTTCCCTGCCCGTGCGGGCATCGAAGCATGCGTGATGCCATGGGCAAACTATGCGGTCGCCGCTCAAGTATCCATCCGCGAGTGGCGCTCCATAGTGGGGGCAATAGGCTCCGACGGCGTGATACTCGCCGTCGATCCTCGTTACCAGGATGTCGGTGCCGTCCGCCGACACCTGCTTCATCTCGCCGTCTTTTAACTCGAAATTCTTTGGGAGGGAAAATTCACGTATACTCATCATCAACTCCTATTTCAGCTAACTGAAGCCTTCGCTCAGTTGGAATGTCTCATCAGGTACGGTGCAGAGGTGGCCCATCGCTTCGCGCTTTGTGCGCAGATAGCGGCGTAGTCCGGAATAGAATTTAACGGGCAGTTCGATGCGTTCGGTGACCTCGAGGCCGCGGGACTCAAGCGCGCGGATCTTCTCAGGATTGTTCGACATCAGCCGCACGCGCCGAATGCCAAGGTGCGAGATGATCTCGGCGCATTGCTCGTAGGTCCTAAGATCGACCCCGAGGCCGAGCCGCTGGTTCGCTTCGATGGTATCGGCCCCGTCATCCTGCAGGCTGTAGGCACGGATCTTGTTGATGATCCCGATGCCTCGGCCTTCCTGCTGCTGATAGACGATGGCGCCGCGGCCTGCTTTCGCGATCATCTTCATCGCTGCGCGTATCTGTTGGCCGCAGTCGCACTTCGTCGAGCCGAACACGTCGCCTGTCAGGCATTGCGAATGGATACGGACCAGCGTCGGCTCGGCGGCTGTGAACTCGCCCATCGTCAGGGCCACGAATTCCTCATCCGAGATCAGCGACCGGTAGCCGCTGATGCGAAACAGGCCGAATTCCGTCGGCAGCGACGCCTCGGCGGCAAGCTCGACCGTCGGCCTAACTTGGCGTCGAACGTCAGTACCCGAAAAACAAGGGTCATCGAACATACTTAGCTCCCGTACTCCTGACTCAACCGGCCGAGTGCAACCGCACCCAACAGAAGTCCAAAGTCGCGCAATGCGACGTCGTAATAGCCCGGGATCATCAGCAGATTGATGATGATCAGAGCAAGCCACGCCGCGACGACATAGGCGAAGAGTTTGGGCTTGAGAAACACGCCGATGCCTGCGACTATCTCGATCGCGCCGACCACGTACATCAGCTCGTGGCCGCGGCCGCCGGTAAGGTTGTTGACGACGGGCGGCAAATATTGGTCCCAGTTGACCAGGAGACCGAGGAATTTGTCTATTCCGGCGACTATGGGTGCGACCGTAAATCCGAGACGAAGAATTTGAAAGGCCTGATAGCTCGGCCTGTCCGCGGCGACGCTGTCACGGGCGTACGCCTCGGACCCGCTAAACGCTGCCGGATCATTGAATAATGTAGTCATGGTGTAACCTCCGAAGTAGTGTTGTTAACCAATTACTGCCTGGTTGTGAATCCAATTTAGGGCAGAAAATCGAATAAGTCAAATGTTTTTTGGATTTATTGTAATTATTTCTCGAAATGTGTAAAATTGAGCGCGGAAAATATGAATCTGACAAAACTCGATACAAGATTTTTTGAGAGCACACGCGGCCAGATCGTTATGCTGCTGCGTTCGTCGGCGAGGACGGTGAATGAGATCGCCGAAAGGCTGGGGCTCACCGACAATGCCATCCGTGCGCATCTGCTCACACTCGAGCGCGACGGCCTCGTCGAGCAAAAGGGTGCTGTCAAAGGTTTCAGAAAACCGCACTACGCCTACGGCCTGACGGACGAGGCCCGTCACTTATTTCCGAAGCCGTATGCTTACCTATTCAATCGGCTCTTGGACGTTTTAAAAAGCACTCTGCCGCGGACGCGGCTTACGAGTACGTTCCGGACTCTCGGACATGAGATGGCGGGCGAAGCAGCGTCGAGGAGCGATGCGAATTTGGACACCAGGCTGGAAGAAACTCTCAAAACACTTGAAGCCCTGGGCGGGGCCGCCCGCATCGAGAAAGAAAACGGAAACATCATGATCAAAAGCCAGAGCTGCCCGTTTAGCGAGGCCGTGGCCGAGCACCCGGAAACGTGTCAGATCGCCGAAGCTATGATCGAAGAAATGGTCGGCCGGCCGGTAAAGGAAGTATGCAACCGCGAAGGCTCGCCGAAATGCTGTTTTGAGGTCGAGGTTGCCTAGTCTTTTACAATGTCATCGTATGCGATCGATTCCTCCACATCTGTGACCACGTCGTCCTCGGCTTCCGGAACAAAGGTTTCATAGCCGTGGGCGTCGTCATAATAGTAGTCGCGGCTTTTTTGATCTTCTTCCCACGACGCGTCCAACCCTTCGATGGCACTCTCAGGCTTCTTTTTCAGCGGCTGGGGCATTAGTAATTTATAATCGATTCAAAGGGAACCGTAAATCAAAATATGAGAACCAGAACAAGTATCTATGCGCTGATCGTCGCGGCATTTATCTCGACGCAAGGGTTGGCCCAAACCCCGCAGCCGGCGCCGAACGTCAGTGAATACCAAATGGGCGCGACGCTGTGGGTGCAGAAATCCGCAGAATATCGCGCCGCGGCATATCAGGCGTTTAACCTAGCTCGTTGGCAACTCGACGCCGACCTGGACAAGAAAAACGTAAAGAAATTGCCCAAAGCTGAACGCAAACGCCCGCGGGCGATCATCGTGGATATCGATGAGACCGTGCTGGACAATTCACCTAACCAGGCCGCTGGCATCAAGACGCAGACTCCATTCAACTCAAAGGACTGGACCACATGGGTCGACATGCGAAAGGCAAAAGCGGTCCCGGGCGCGGTCGAATTTCTGAATTACGCGACGTCAAAGGGTGTAAAGGTGTTTTACATCTCCAACCGCGACGAGATGCACAAGCAGGCGACTATGGACAATCTGAAAGCCGCCGGATTTCTCGATATTTCGTCTGAGAACGTTATGCTCCGTCAAAAAGACTCTAAGGGCTCGAATATTTCGACCAAAACCCCGCGCCGCGAGCATGTAGCGGCGAGCTATCGCGTCGTCCTGGTCATGGGCGATAACCTCGATGACTTTTCCGACGTATTTGAACTAAAGAGCATTGCCGATCGCTTTGCCGAAGCCGACAAGATCAAGACCGAGTGGGGAAAACGCTGGATCGTCCTGCCCAACGCAATGTACGGCACCTGGGAAAGCGCGATCTATGAGTACAAGCGGCTGAACGAAAAGCAGAAGGCGGAAAAGCGCGCCGGAGCGCTTGAAATGCCGTGATGTCATCCGAGTTCGCGTAAAAAACCTGAATACTTTCTGTTTTCTCGGTGTTCTCTGTGGCAGAATTACGCTTTATGCGAATATTGGTCACCGGCGGGGCAGGGTTTATCGGGTCGCATCTCTGCGAGCGGCTGCTGAACGAGGGCAACGAGGTTTTATGCCTCGACAATTTCTTTACGGGCCGCAAGATAAACATCGCCCATCTGCGTCATAACCCAGAATTTGAGGTCATTCGCCACGATGTCACCGAGCCGATCTTTCTTGAGGTCGATCAGATCTACAACCTCGCCTGCCCTGCATCGCCCGTTCATTACCAATACAATCCGGTAAAGACCGTCAAGACCAACGTGATGGGAATGGTGAATATGCTGGGCTTGGCTAAGCGCGTTCGTGCTCGCATTCTGCAGGCGTCCACGAGCGAAGTTTACGGCGACCCCGTAGTGCATCCGCAGACTGAAGATTACTGGGGAAATGTAAATCCGATCGGCATCCGTTCATGCTATGACGAAGGCAAACGCGTGGCTGAGACGCTGATGATGGACTATCACAGGCAAAGCGGCGTCGATACGCGTATCGTTCGCATTTTCAATACATACGGCGAGCGTATGTTAGAGAATGACGGCCGCGTCGTGTCAAATTTTATCGTCCAGGCCCTGCGCGGCGAGGAACTCACGATCTATGGCGACGGCAATCAGACGCGTTCGTTCTGCTATGTTAGCGACCTCGTTGACGGCATCCTTAAGCTGATGAACGCGGAGGGCGACGACGTTCACATGCCGGTCAATCTGGGCAATCCCGGCGAATTCACGATGAACGAACTCGCAAACGAGGTAGGCATCGCTTCGGGCCGCGAGGTCAAGATCAAATACATGCCGCTGCCGCAAGACGATCCAAAACAGCGGCAGCCGAACATCGCTCGGGCGAATAAGTTGCTCAATTGGGAACCGACGGTGCCGCTTGCCGAGGGGCTGAAAAAAACCGTCGCTTACTTCGCCGGTGTTGTAAACTCAAGCAAATGAAGATCCTTATCACAGGCGGTGCCGGATTTGTCGGAAGCCATTTGGCGGACAAGCTGATCGGCGAGGGCCATCATGTTACGGTTATCGATGATCTCTCGACGGGCCGCTATTCGAATATCGCACATCTCGAGGAGAACCCGAATTTTCGCCTCATCATCGATACGGTCCTGAACGGCGCCCTCATGGAAGAGCTCATCCGAGACGCTGATCGCGTTTATCACATGGCCTCGGCCGTCGGCGTCCGGCTGATCATGGAACAGCCCGTTAAGACGATCGAGACCATCTTTCACGGCACCGACGTCGTGCTCGGGCGATGCGCGAAATATCGGAAGCGTGTATTGATACCGTCGACGAGCGAGGTCTACGGCAAGGGCGTTTCCGTGCCATTCAAAGAGGAAGACGACCTGCTGACAGGTGCGACCGAGAAGCACCGCTGGGCGTACGCGTGTGCCAAGACGCTCGACGAATTTCTCGCCCTGGCTCATTTTAAGGAGACACGGCTGCCCGTCGTTGTTGCACGATTATTTAATACCGTAGGCCCGCGGCAGACAGGGCAATACGGAATGGTCGTGCCGCGGTTTGTTCAATCAGCTCTGAAGAACGAGCCGATCGAGGTCCACGGTGACGGCTCGCAGTCGCGCTGTTTCGGTCACGTAAGCGACGTGGTCAATGGACTCACCGCGGCGCTCGAGTCGTCTGTTTGTTTCGGCCAGGTCATCAATTTCGGCAGCGACGCGGAGGTAACGATCAATGAGCTCGCGCGTCGCGCGATCGGAATGACCGGCAGCACTAGCGAGATCCACTACATTCCGTACGAGCAGGTGTATGGCGAGGGCTTTGAGGATATGCAGCGGCGCGTGCCGTCGCTCGACAAGGCCCGCCGCCTCGTCGGTTACCAGCCAACCAAGACGCTTGATGACATCATCAATGATGTAGCGAATGAGTTCCGCTCGAGTGTTCCCGAATCGACGCTGCATGCCAACACATAGAAAAAGCCAGTTCTTAGCTTCAGTTCTGCTTGCCGTTGCGTTATTCGCGTCGGCGGCAGTCGCTCAGAATAAGGGAGGATTCAAGGGCAAGATCCGCGACCTTAAAGGCTCATTCGTCGCAGGAGCTACCGTCGAGGCTCGCCAGGGCGGGAGCGTTGTAAAGTCGACCACCTCGGGCAGTAAGGGCGACTTCATTCTCGACGGCTTGGCGGAGGGCACATACAACATTGCGGTCGACGCGACGGGCTATTCGACGGGCGTGATGTTCAATGTCGAGGTCAAAAAGAACAAGGTCCGCGACCTCGGCAGCCGCCTGATGCTCTCGCCGGATCGCGGGACACAGAATTTCATCCGCGGCGTCGTCTTTTTTAAAGAGAATCTAAGCGTGCACGGCGCGACCGTAGAACTGTTCGCGATGAACTCAGACGGCAGTTATCGTAAGGCCGCGACGGGCAAGAGCAACCAGATGGGCGAGTTTGGATTTGTGCAGCCCGGCACGATCAAGCGTTTTAAGGTAAAAGCGACCTTCAAGGGTGTGTCTGCGGAAAAGGTCGTTGAGACCGAGTCGCCCGCGGTGCATCGTCTGACTCTCACGCTTGATCTTTCTCGATCAGAGCAGTGATCGCCTTTGCCGCCGTCGCGCCCATACCGACGGCTGTTGCTATCGTCGGCGATAACGGGCTCGCAACGTCACCAATAGCGTATATCCCGTCGACACCGGTCGAGCAATCCGCATTCACGATCACATAACCTCGATCGTTGAGCGCGATCTCGTTCCGGAAAGGGCCGACATTCGGTTCGACACCAACGCGGATCAGGACATGATCGCAATCGATGCGCTCTGGCCCGCCGGCTGC
Source organism: uncultured Chloracidobacterium sp. (assembly GCA_964636445.1). GTDB lineage: Bacteria > Acidobacteriota > Blastocatellia > Pyrinomonadales > Pyrinomonadaceae > OLB17. Next base: position 9,309 of record CAZWSK010000025.1, on the reverse strand, counting down.
GGTTAGCACCTCGACCGCCTCCACTCGTTCATCGCCTAAGATCGCGGTTGCCGTCGAGTTAAAGTGAAATTCGACATTTGCGCGTGCGGACGAACCGGCAACGAACTCGCCTCTCGCCGAGAACTGGTCGCGGCGATGAACAACGGTCACGCGTTCCGCGGTTTCGCTCAGGATTAACGCATTCTCGAGGGCCGCGTCGCCGCCGCCGATGATGATCACCCTCTTGCCGGAAACCGTACCCCGCGCATTTTGGCCGGACTGAAGGATGCCCTTCCCGACGAACTCTTCTTCGCCAGGAATACCGAGCTTACGTCGCCGCACGCCCGTCGCGAGAATGACCGCCTGGGCCGATAACCGGCGGCCGTCAGACAGCAGGACCGATCTCGAGGATAGGTCTGCCGACTCGACGCCGATACCGGTAAAGCGTGTGACCATCTGGCTACCTATATGGTCCACGAAAATGTTGCGGAGTTCTCTTCCATTTTGTGCACGCAGGCCGAGATAGTTGCCGATCGGTCCGAATGTCCAGAGCAGTTGGCCGCCGAGTTCGGGTTCACGCTCGATGATCGCCACGCTCAGGCCAAGTTCCGCGCACCAAAACGCGGCCGAGATGCCGGCAGGACCGCCGCCGATCACGACGGCGTCGAACCGCCGGTTTTGTGTGGTCGAGTTCGCCATCTGACTACCCAAGATTCCTACTTTTTGTCAGCAAAAACATGCCGTTTTTTGTCACTCAAGCCTGGTAAAACGCCGCAAGCCTACTGATGTCGGCAAAGGTCATCTCATCGTCCCGTATTTTAAGGACTTCTGCACGGCGAAACAACGAGCAGACCGGCCTGGTCTTGGCACTCGTATTGCCTCTAGAAGGCTTGCATTGGGCGTGCGCCTCGCGACACCACATTGACGCCGCCGTCGTTTCTCCTCTTTCACACCATTATGAGACTTGAATTTGAACCTAACGTCACAGCGATTCCGCTGGTTGAAAATGAGGTTTTTGAGCACCTCGGCCATCCGCAGCAGCACGATCTCGATACGCTCCTGAAGAAAGGCATCTCGGCCGCGCAATGCGGCGATCGCAGTCTTGCTCGGCGCCTTTTGACCGAGGCTACTGATGTCGAGCCGTCCTGCGAGACCGCGTGGATGTGGCTCGCGTCCATCAGCGAGTACCCCGAGGAGCTTCTCGCTTTCCTTGACCGCGTGATGGAGATCAACCCCTCGAACGACAAGGCCGCAGACTGGCGCCGGGCGACAAAGGCGCTGCTCGCGAAGACATTCGTCCAGCGCGCCATCGCCGCGCGCGAGGATGGTTCGTTCGATCTTGCTGACCAGTCACTCGAACAGGCGCTGGAGCATGACGATAGCTGCGTCACAGTATGGCAGCTTCGTGCCGAATGGGCGGACGACGACGATGCAAAAGCCGCGGCGTTCGAGCAAGTCCTTAAGATCGCCCCTGATAACCAGGAGGCACGAGCCGCCTTGGATGCGATCGAACGCCAACGCTCGGAAGGAGCACTCAACGAAGCAAAGGCCGCTGCCGCCAGCGGAAAACGCAGGAAGGCTCTCGAACTCGTGGACGAGTTTCTTCGCACCGTGCCGGATAACGCCGACGCATGGGTGCTTCGTTCAAATCTCGCCATCGACATGGACGACAAGGTCCAATCGCTCGAAGAGGCCTTAAAGATCGACGAATACAACCTGACCGCTCGCGCGATGTACGATTTCCTCAAAATGACGCTCCAGCCGGAGCCGGTAGAGACTGAGGTCGTGACGCCGCCCGTCGAAGAAGCTGTTGCCGAAACGATGTCGTCGGAAGAGCATGTGTCCGAGGTCGGGGTAGACGAACCGCGAAGCATCGAGGAGATATTCGGCCAGTCCGCACAGGAGACTGCACCTGACGCCCCAACGGTCGAGAGCGTGGAGGTGCCGCGGGAGTTCATAAATGAACCCGAGCCGGCCAGGCCGGCGAATGATCCTTTCGCTGAGACGATCGTTGCTCTTTCCATCGAGGAACCGTTGGAGGCCGCCACAGAATTCGAAAGCCAGTTCGCGTCCGGATTCACCTGTCCGTTCTGCAAGGCTGACAATGATCCGCAGGCTTTTGACTGCGGTTCGTGCAATGCGTTTCTCACACTTTCTGACCTCGGGACGCTATTCGGTGCCGCACGTGCCGATCAAGATGCCGTCCAGAAGGCCGTCACAGAAATGGAGGCCGACTGGAACCTGCGCGAGTTCAGCGTGGCTGAACTCAGGAATCTCGGGCTCGGACATTTCAACTTGGGCAACCCGGCCGCCGGCCTGAAATACCTTCAGGAAGCATCGCGCCTAGCACCGAACGACGTCATCCTCGCCGGCGAGGTCAATGCCATTGCGATCCGTCTCGACGAGATGGAGCGTCAGGCAGAGTTGCACAGCGACATGCCCACGGGCCGCACGATCCTGGTCGTCGATGACAGTCCGACGGTGCGAAAGCTCATCTCGGGCAAACTCGAAAAAAGCGGCCACACGGTCATTTGCGCTGCGGACGGCGTCGAGGCCCTGGAACAGCTAGAGGTGGTTCTACCCGATCTGGTACTGCTCGACATCACGATGCCCCGAATGGACGGCTATGAGGTCTGCAAACAGATCCGAGCGAATCCCGAGGCCCGCGAACTGCCCGTCGTTATGATCTCGGGAAAGGACGGCTTCTTTGACAAGGTCCGCGGACGGATGGCCGGTACCACGGGTTATGTTACCAAGCCATTCGGCCCCGAGACCCTGATGAAGGCCCTCGAAACCTATCTGATCCCCAATAACGAACAGATCACTGTATAAGCCTGCGGCACGCGATGGACCGCGACAAACTCCAGAAATTCGTCTCGTCCGCTGCGGCCGACATCGCGTCGGTCCGCAGCGCTTTGCTCATTGCCGGGCAATCAGGCGATGCCGATCTCGACTCGTCCGCTCAAAGCCTCAGGCGTATTCGCGAGGAGGCCTTTGGCAACATGCAGCCCGCTCTCGCGGTAACGGCGGCGGACTGTGAATCGGCCCTCGCAAATGTTTCGCAGGGCGACCACTCCCCGTCAGCGATCGGCGCGACGCTCGACAGGATCGCGGCCATCGAGGCTGCTTTGCTTAGCATTCCGCTCAAGTCCGATGATTTCTTGTCGGACGTCGGCGGATTTGTCGAGAGTTCATTCGAGCAGATCCTTCCGCACTCAGACGAACCAGTATCCGAAGCAGAGCCTGAGCCGGAACCCCCGTCCGAAGAAGCCTTCGAGATCGACGAAGAATCCCTGGAGATCTTTCGCGAAGAGGCCCACGACCTGCTGGTCAATATCGACGCCAACCTCCGCTCGCTCGCCGACGGCCCCCGCGACCAAAACGCCCTCTGGGAGATCCGCCGCAACGCTCACACTTTCAAAGGCGCCGCCGGCATCGTCGGATTGACCGAAGCGTCGTCCCTCGCGCATCGCATGGAGGACCTGCTCGACAAGATGGTCGAGCTCCGCCGCGAAGCCACGCCCGAGGTGCTGGAATTTCTCAACGGCGCGGCCGTCCGGCTGAATTCGATAGTGCGGTGCGGCCAGGCTGACGATGACTCGGACAACGGAGCCTACGACCGAGCAGTCTCTAGCCTTGACCTTAGCGTCGAACTGTCACAGCCCCCGCCGACCGGCCCGCTCTCGTCGGAAGAAAAGCGGCCCGACCCTGTAAAGGAGGCGACCGGGCCCGTCGTTAGAGTCTCGCTCGAACGCCTCGACGAGCTGCTCAAGATATGCAACAGCCTCGTCGTCAACCGGTCGGCTCTGGCTGAGCGTGTTGCCGAGGTCGACCTGAACGGCAGCGGATCCAAGGTTAAGGAACTAATGGACATAGGCCGCCGTCTGACCGCCGAGATGCAGGACAAGCTGACGCAGATCCGGATGGTCAAGTTCTGCACGCTTGAGACACGTCTCGCACGTGCCATAAACGTCACCTGCACCGACGAGGGCAAAAAGGCCGTGCTTGAGCTGGAGAACAGCGAGACCGAGATCGACACGCGTCACATGGACGCTCTGATCGAGCCGCTACTGCATCTGCTAAAGAACGCTGTCGTCCACGGTATCGAGGCGCCCGACACCCGCCGGCTGATCGGCAAGCCCGAGAAGGGCACGGTGCGTGTACGCATCGATGCGAACGACTCCGCCATCATCCTGACGGTCAGCGACGACGGTGCAGGCATCGCCATCGGCAAGCTTCGTCAAAAGACCGGCGCCGCCCCATCAGCTGACGACGCCGACGTCATCAAAACGATATTCGACCGCGGCCTTACCACAGCCGAGAAGCTCGATATGAATGCCGGCCGCGGCGTGGGTCTGAGCATCGTCAAAGACGCGATCGAATCACGCGGCGGTTCGGTCATGGTCGATTCAAAACCCCAGGCCGGAACGACATTCACGATCCTGCTGCCCATTCACGCGCCGAGGCCCGAGCCTGCAGAACAAGAATTTACGGTGCACGAGCCCGAGACCGACGTGATAGATACGACACCGCTCGTGATGATCGTCGACGATAGCTCCAGCATCAGGCGTCATCTGGCGCGCCTGGTCGAGGATTCCGGCTTCCGCGTGATCACCGCAAACAACGGCGCCGAGGCTCTCGAACTGCTCCTCAATAACAAGGAGCCGCACCTCATCCTTTCCGATGTCGAGATGCCGCACCTGGACGGCTGGCAGCTGCTCGAATACGTAAAGACGGACGAAAACTTCGGCAAGATACCCGTTGTTATGGTCACGTCGCTCGACGCCGATGAGTACCGCGAAAAGGCGTTCTCGCTCGGTGCGGTCGATTATATTGTCAAACCTTTCGGCGGGCGCGACGTCGAACGCGCCTTGAGCGTTATCAAGGTTCCCGTCCCCGCCTAACCCTTCGGCGGCCTGCTCGGCCTGATCTCCACGCGGCTCGGCAGAGCGCGGTCGTCCATTTCCAACAAGTTCATTACGACCTGCGCGATGTCCTCCGGCTGCAGCTGCCACGCCTTTTCGTCTGAGACAGTGTCGCCGCCAAACTCAGTATTGACGCTGCCCGGACAGATGTAGCTGACTTTGATGCCGTCGTGCCGCACCTCCTGCATCAGCGCCTCGCTGAAGCCGTTGAGAGCGTATTTCGACGCGTTATAAGCCGCCATTCGCGGGTGCGGATTCTGCCCAGCGAGCGATGAGATGTTGATGATATAACCGCCGCCGCGGCTGCGGAGCATCGGTATCGCGTGGTGGCAGCCGTAATAGACGCCAAAGACGTTCGTCTCGAGCGTCTCGCGGAATTCGTCGGGCGAGATCTCCTCGACGGTCTTTCCCATCACGCCCATGCCGGCGTTGTTGACCAGAATATCGACACCGCTAAATCGCCGTTCGCAGCTCTCGAGCACGGCTTTGACCTGTTCCTCAGAGCGCACGTCGCACATCTTGCCGGCGGCGGTGCCGTGCTCAGACAGACTTGTGATCGCTGCCTCTAACTCTTCTCGCGACCGTGCGCAGATAAAAACACTCGCGCCGGCACGAACGAGAGATTCCGCGATCGCGTACCCAATGCCTTTAGTACCGCCGGTCACGACGGCGACTTTTGATGTTAAGTCCATATCGTTATAGCTTTTGCTTCAGAATGTCGTTGACCACCTTTGGATTGGCCTTCCCCTGCGACGCTTTCATCACCTGGCCGACGAAAAACCCGAACAACGCCTCCTTCCCGCCGCGGTAGGCCTCGACCTGCGCGGAGTTTGACGCGATGACCTCGTCAACGATCGCCTCGATCGCGGACGTATCCGACACTTGCTCAAAACCTTTCTCGGCGATGACCGCGGCCGCGGGTTTGCCGGATGCGAACATCTCGGCAAACACCTCTTTCGCCTGATTATTGCTGATCTTGCCGCTCTCGACGGTCACGATCAGTTCGGCGAGGTCCTCGGCGGAAACAAGCGAATCGGCAACGTCCTTGCCTGAGCTGTTCAGCTCGCGTGTAAATTCGCCGAGCATCCAGTTGGCCGAGACCTTTGGATTCGCCGTCACGCGGGCCGTCGTCTCAAAATATTCCGCCATCGCACGGTCCGACGTAAGCTGCGAAGCCTCGTTAAATCCGAGCCCGTACGTCGCCATGAAACGCTCGCGCATGGCGTCCGGCATCTCAGGCATCTTCCGTTTTACGTCGTCGACGAACTCGCTTGACACACGCAGCGGCTGCAGATCAGGCTCAGGGAAATAGCGATAATCGTGAGCATCCTCCTTCGAACGCATCACGCGAGTCTGGTTGTTCTTCTCGTCCCACAGGCGTGTCTCTTGACTGACGCCTTCGCCCGATTCGTGTGCTGCGATCTGCCGTTCGATCTCGAACTCGATCGCCTTTTGCATAAAGCGGACCGAGTTCAGATTCTTCAGCTCAACCTTGTTCCGAAACTCAGTCTCGCCAACCTTTCGCACGGAAACATTTGCCTCACAGCGTAGATTCCCCTTCTCCATATCAGCGTCGCTCGCGCCGACCCAGCGGAGCGCGTGGCGCACGTGATTGACGTAATCGAACGCCTCCCACGACGTGCGAAAGTCCGGCTCTGTCACGATCTCGCCCAGCGGCGTGCCGGCGCGGTTGAGGTCGATGTACGAATAGCGGTCCGTGTCGGGCAGCCCTTCGTGAACGTTCTTGCCCGCGTCTTCCTCGAGGTGCATCCGCTGTATGTGAATGGTCATCGGCCGCCAATCGCGGGCGTGGCCGCTATCGTCACGTTCGGCCGTCATGATCGTGAGCTTGCCGTTCGCCGAGAACGGCTTGTCGTACTGCGAGATCTGATAGCCCTTTGGCAGGTCTGGGTAAAAGTAGTTCTTCCGCGCAAAGATCGACGTTTCTTGTATCTCGAGCCCCAAAGCCAAAGCTGCCCTTGCTCCGAGTTCGATCACTCGCTTGTTCAGCACAGGCAACGCCCCCGGCAGCCCCAAACACACAGGACACGTATTCGCATTCGGCTCGCCGCCCGTCTCGACGGCGCACGAGCAGAAGATCTTGCTCTCCGTCGCAAGCTGCGTATGTATCTCCATGCCGATAACGGCTTCCCAACCTTGTTTCATATTAATGTCTAGGTCTCGTGTGTCGCGGCTCCCGCCTTATCGGGCTGCCGACCGGCCAGAATGCCCCGCCCGCGAAGTAGCCAGGCTGAAAGTATCTGGGACGCGGCTGGCGGTGAACACGCCAATAGCCGGTTGTCCAGTAGAACTGCGGCTGAGCCGTCCCTTG
>CAZWSK010000025.1:0-1973 GCA_964636445.1 uncultured Chloracidobacterium sp. | reverse complement strand
TCAGTCTGCGCGTCGATGGAAACCGCTGTCAGAGCGGCCGCGAAAAAGGCAAACATCAGCTTTTTCATCGTCGTACTCCCCCTTTTCTCTCATCATAACACGCCGGCGGGCGGCTAAGTGTCCCGCGGGTGTCCCACGCCTCCGTGGGACAGGCTAACTGTTGCAGATGCAAAGGTTATAGCTCTATATCGGCCCTGTCCCGCACATTTTCGAAAAAAAATTGGTGCTTCGCTGTCCCGCCGCGTCCCGCACGTTCGTGGGACAGTCTAACTATTGTCAACACTCGACTTACCGGCGGATTTTCACCCTGTCCCGCTACTTTTTGAAAAAAAATTTTTGCGGCCAAGTGTGGCACAGCTCGCACGATGTCAAAGAACGATCTTGTGTTGCAACCATAGCACGACAATGCACAGACATCAAGCACTTTCCATTTCGGCGAGCAGGCGTCAGAATCCGAATGTTAATCCGGCCCGACCGTTAGCCCCGGCGGTGCGATAGCCGTTCTCGTAATATTCGTTGTCGAATACGTTCTCGATCGTGCCATACAGCCGCAGCGTCTTGCCTTCTTTCCAGCCAAAGGTGTACCCCGCCGTCAGGTCGCCGCGGCGGTTGCCGCGGAAGCGGTAAGTGTACGTATTGAACGACGTATTGCTGAAGATCCTCGCGAGATAGCTCGACGTAGCCAGTAAGTCGAAATTCACCCAGAACCGCTTTATCCGCTGCGTCGCGACGAGCGTGAACTGATGCTCCGGTATGCCGAAGGACGGCTGGTCGGTGCTCGTAACGGGCCCGACCGGGAACGTCGGACGGCTATGTATCCGCACGTCGCTATTTGTAAACGTGTAAGACGCGAACACCGTCGGCCCTTTTGCCGGCCTAATATCGATACTCGTCTCGAGCCCGCGTGAGTAGTGGCGGTCAAAATTGAAGTACGCCGACTCGCTAAAATTATCGGTCGGCAGGTAGCTGATCTCGTCCTTGATCCGCGTGTAAAAGTAGGTGGCCGAGGCCTTCACGCGTTCCTTCGCAAAATATTGCTCGACACCGGCGTCGATGCCGATCGACTTCTCCGGTTTCAGCCCAGGGTTGCCGAGTGGGAAGAATTTGCCGAGGAAAAAGTAACTGCCGAACCTTTCGTACAGCGACGGCACGCGATACCCGTTTCCGACGTGGGCACGGAGTTTGGTCCCGCTCTTCTGGATGAAATATGAGACCGCTCCATCCAGCGTCTTCGCGCTCGGCGGCGAATTTGACGTCTGCGTCAGCACCGCCGGAGCCGTCGCGCTGAAATGAGGACGCTTCAGGTCGAACGACTGATAGCGGAATCCACCCGTGAACTGAAGGTTGCCATCGAGCAGGCTAACGAGGTCCTGCACGTAAAACGTGTTGCTGTCCTGCTGTGCACGCGCGGACCAGTTCGTCGTGCCCGCCGGCGTCGTGTTGTCGTTGCCGAACTGCTCACGCTCGAATTCGTAACCGCCGGTGAGGGTGTTTGTGCGATGCGGAGTCCAGGTGAGCTTTGCGTTGGCCGTATGGATTCGCCCGTCAAACATGCTCGCATACGCATCCTGAAAGCCCGGCCCGAGCGGGCCGTCGGTATTCTGTCGGTTGGAGTCTAGGCCTTGGTAATAGCCGCCAATTATGAGTTTGCTGTTAATGACCTGATTAACCGCGACCTGCCCGATAAAGAAGCGCGAGTTCTGGCGCGCGTCGGGATCGTCGACGTCCGGCGTGAAATTCACGCCGGGCGACGCGCTGATGATCGTCGAGTTGTTGGTTGGGAGTGTCCCGAGTGTGTCGGGGCTGACGTTGAGTTTTACGTCGGCGTCGGAAAAGAATATGCGGCCCGAAACGCTTGTTTTGCCGGTAGGCGACGCGTCGAATCGAGCTTGCACGTTCGTGTTCGTGGCATCGTCGTTACCGTCGATGCCCTTTGTATAGGCAGTGTGCGAGAGCCCGCCGCCGATGCCGAA
>CAZWSK010000024.1:0-21999 GCA_964636445.1 uncultured Chloracidobacterium sp. | reverse complement strand
GACCTCCGGGAACGCCTACCCCGAGCCCGACCGTATCGCCGACCCCGCCGCCTGCTAGCCCGACGCCAACGATCGCGCCGAGCCCGACTGCGACGCCAAGTGGAACGCCTCAAATACGTTTCACGCAGGCGACGTATACTCAGGATGAGTCACAGACGGCCGCTATCAATGTGGTACGAAGCGGCGACCTTTCCGGGACTAACTCGGTCACGTTCGTTACGTCGAACGGTACGGCAATAGGCGGTGCGGCACCTGGTGTTGGCATCGACTATCAGACCGTCAATCAGACCGTGACGTTCAACCCGGGCGACACGCAGAAGACCGTGAATGTTCCGATCTATGGCGATAGCATTACCGAGCCGACAGAGACGGTGAATCTGACCCTGTCAGGCCCGTTCACACGTCCCGATGGCGAGGGCTCTGAGGTGCAGAATGCGGTGTTGAATATCAATGACACAGCATCTGCCTTTAGAAACGCCGGAGCGATCTGCACGAACCTCGGCGGCACGGCGGATGTCTATCCGTCGAACATCACCGTTGCAGGCGGCCCGACGCAGATCCAGGGAATGCGTGTATCGCTTTACGACTTAGATCACATCATTCCGGATCACCTCGATGTACTGCTCGTCGGACCTGGCGGACAGAAGTTCGTGATCATGGGCGATGCCGGCGGTGCGATCGCTATACCGGCTGCAAATCCTGTGACGTTGAGCTTCCGCGATGTCGGACCGGGCGTTCTGCCTAATGGCGGTCCGCTCGTGACCGGCAGCTATGAGCCGACGACATGGGAAACCCCAGTGACGAGCTTCCCGGCACCGGCACCTGCGGCGCCGTACAATGAGCCGGGCTCGACGGTCGGCGGGACGGGCGCACAGACGTTCTTCGGAACGTTTGGCAACACAAACGCCAACGGTGTCTGGTCGCTCTACATCCGCGATGACGCAGGTGTGCCTTTGGCACCTGAGGCCATCTCCGGCTGCTTCAGCGGCGGCTGGGGCATTGAGTTCCTGACGGCTACGGCGGCTAATGCGTCGATCTCGGGACGTGTCCTGACGGCCGGAGGCAACGGCATCCGCAATGCGGAGGTCGTGATCTCGGGCGGTACGCTTAGCGAACCGATGAGGGTCCAGACGGGCTCGTTCGGATACTACAGCTTCGATGGCCTGCAGACCGGTCAGACCTACATGATCACGGTCAATTCGAGGAGGTATCTGTTCACGACCCCGACGCGTGTTGTCAGCCTGACCGACAACATTGCGGACCTCGACTTCATCGCGGTCGACACGGGTGCAACGAATGACTAAACGCTCCGCTTAGGCGGACATGACACGAGGGCGAGGCTCACGGGCCTCGCCCTTTTTCTGTGAGCACAAGGCCCCTCATTGCGGAAACACAACCCCGCATTGGTCGAATGCAAACCCGTAGTTTGGTAGAGATAAACCTGAGATTCGTCGAAAGTCCGGAATAGTGACAAGTGACAAGTGACAGGTGACAAGAGGCAAAAACCGACACGGACGCCGCCGCTGGCCGACGCAGGCCGACACCGATGCAAAACCGACCGTCAACCGACACTTGTGGGGCTGCCTGCTCAATTGGCCTGCCGGAGGCTAAAACTCGGGCTACAGTGAAAAAAATGTTGTTTAAATTCGTCCTAAGTAGATAATTCGTGAGGACAAGGTGTATGCTATTCGATTAGGCAATTTGTCTGAAAATGGCGTGTTTTACGCCGCTATCTTAGTTGGAAGTTTGATCGATAATGGCATTTAAGTCTCTGTTCAGCCTGTTCTCGAGCGATCTCGCGATCGATCTCGGTACGGCTAACACCCTCGTCTACGCAAAAGGCCGCGGCATAGTAGTCTCAGAACCCTCCATAGTCGCGATCAACAAGGTGACCAATCAGGTCGAGGCCGTTGGCCGCGACGCTAAAGAGATGCTCGGGCGTACGCCCGGCAATATCGTCGCCATTCGACCGATGAAGGACGGCGTCATCGCCAACTTCGAGGTAACGGAAAAAATGCTCCAGCATTTTATCCGCAAGGCCCATAACGGCAAATCGTGGGTCCGGCCGCGGGTCGTCATCGGCATCCCGTCTGAGATCACGCAGGTCGAGCGGCGTGCGGTCGAGGACTCGGCGTATCGGGCAAAAGCGAGCGAGGTTTACCTCGTCGAGGAAGCCATGGCTGCCGCCATCGGTGCCGGGCTGCCGATCACCGAGCCGCATGGCAACATGGTCGTCGACATCGGCGGCGGCACGACGGACATCGCGGTCATCTCGCTGTCGGGTATCGTTTATTCGCGTGCGGTTCGCGTCGCGGGTAACGAAATGGATGAATCGATCACTCAGTACATCAAGCGGAAATATAATCTGCTGATCGGCGAACGCACGGCTGAGGCGATCAAGATAGCGTTGGGCTCTGCTTTTCCGCTCGAAGAGCCGCTGTCGATGGACGTTCGCGGCCGTAACCTGATCGAGGGCATTCCAAAGACCATCACGATGACCGACGAGGAGATCCGCGAGGCCCTCTCAGATTCAGTTTCGACGATCATCAATGCCGTCCGCGTGGCTTTGGAACGCACACCTCCTGAGCTCTCGGCCGACATCGTCGAGCGCGGCATCGTGCTGACAGGCGGAGGCGCACTTCTCAAAAATCTCGATAAACGCCTGATGATCGAGACCGGCCTGCCGGTCGTTCTCGCCGACGACCCGCTCTCCTCGGTCGTTCTCGGAACCGGTAAGATGCTCAGCGACTTTGAGCTCTTAAAACGGGTCAAGTGGGACAACTCTTTAATGACTGGAAATTAGTTCCAAGTTGCAAGTTCCAAGTTCTAAGTTTCGCTAGCCGAACTTGGAACTTGGAACATGGAACTTGAAACCTCCTTACAGGATGGTTGAGCGTAGTCAAACCGAAGTATGGCGGCTGGCGCCGTGGTTGATGATCGCGTTTTTGCTGATCAACTTCGTGCTGATGGCCTTTGACGCGCGTGAGATCACGAGCGGACAGCGTGTCATTCGGACCTGGACGCAGACGGCGGCGGATTTCGTTCAGTCGCCGGTAACTAGCGTTACTTCGGGGATCGCGAACTACTTCACATCCATTGCCAGCCTCCGCTCGGCGCAGAGTGAGAACGACGAGCTCAAAGAAGAGATACAGAAGCTAAAGGTCGAACTGAGCCAAAAGGCCGAGCTGACCTCTGAGAATGAGAGGCTACGGGCGATGCTCGGGCTTAAGGAGACGAGCAAGTACGACGTGCTGACAGCCCGCATCATCGGGCGCGATCCTTCCGTTTGGTTTGACGCATCGATCGTGAATCGAGGCAGTCTTGATGGCGTCAAGCTAAATATGCCGGTCGTGACGGATGGTGGTTTGGTCGGACGCGTAACCGCGGTCAGCCCCTTGACAGCGCAGGTCGATCTTGTGACGCGCGATAAATCCGGCGTTGGCGCCGTTGTCGGCCAGATCGGGGAATCTAATGCCCTCGGTGTGGTCAGCGGGACGAGCGAAAAGGACGTGCTCGAGATGAAATACGTGCCCGGGTATGTTGAGGTAACGGTCGGGCAGGCGGTATTTACGAGTGGCCAAGACGGCATATTCCCGGCAGGGTTGAAGATAGGAGAGATCGTTAACGTCACGAGCGGCTCGGCTACCACGCCTCATGTAATTCAGATAAGGCCGGCGGCAAGATTAAGTTCAATGCAGGAGGTTGGGATTCTGCTTTACGAGCCGGTCCCCGCGACTGGTTTCGATCAGAAACTTCCGAACGCGGTGAGGCCGAAGAACTAATTTAAGATCTCAAATTTGAAATCTAAGATTTACGGATGGAAGGCGTAAAGCTAACAATTGCATTGATCGTAGCCGTTGTGCTGCAGTGGACGCTGCGCAATGTGGCGGAGCCTTTGGCTTATATCGATCTGCCGCTGATCATCGTCGTCTATGCGGCGCTTCAGAGGAATTCTATCCGGGCACTGATATTTGGGACCGTTGGCGGCATCGCGGTGGATGCATTGAGCGGCGGGCTGCTGGGCGCGAACGGGTTTACTAAAACGCTTATCGCCTACGCGGTATCCGAGATCGCCCGCAGGGTCTATTTGGACAACATTCTACTGAGGATCCCCATCATAGCAGGAGCGTGCTTGCTTGACGACGCTTTATATTATTGGCTCCACCGGCTTTTTGGCCAGCAGCCGGCGGGGGACGTGATCGTAACGGGAGCATATTCGCTCATCGGCACGACCATCGTCGGGACCCTGATCTATCTGATGCTTCAAAATATGTCGGGCGAGCGGGGAACTCGTCGGAAGCGTCGGGACGTTTTTGCTCCCAGACGACAGACCCGCCGGCGAAACCCTATCCGGTTGGGCAAGTGAAATGAAAATAGGCGATCATGTTCAGAACCTCGCGGTGCGCGTCGGCACGATACAAGTGCTGGCGTTTTTGCTGCTCGGCGTTCTGGGCGCGAGGCTGTATTACCTGCAGATCGTTCGGGGCGATTACTTTAGCGACAGGGCTGAGAGCCAGCGGGTTCGTCTGATACCGATCCCCGCACCGCGAGGGGCGATATTCGATCGCAATGGACGCCTCCTGGTCGATTCGCGGCCGACCTACAACGTTGTTCTTTCGAACGAACCTCTCAAGGCCGTTAACGTTAACGAGCGGGTAGACGACTATGCCGACGGGCTAAAGCTGGACCGCCAATTTGTCGTCGAACGACTCAACCTGATCAAACAGCAAAACGAGTTCGAGGCTATGGTGCTCAAAGAGAATATCGACATGCGCGACATCGCGTGGGTCGAGTCGCATTCGCTTGAGTTCCCCGAGCTGCGTGTCGAGCTCCAGCCGCAGCGTTTTTATCCGCTCGGCACAACGCTGGCCCACGTGCTCGGGTATGTCGGTGAGATCAGTCCGAAGCAATTGGAAGATCCGTCTTATCAGGAGCGCGGCTTCCGCCCTGGCGACATTATCGGAAAGGGCGGGCTCGAGCAGTATTACGACGAGTATCTGCGGGGCCGCGACGGCTACCGGAAAGTACTGGTCGACAGTCGCGGCCGTGTCCAGAGTGAGCTTGAGATCGTTCAGCCTCAGTCAGGCCAGGACCTCGTGACAACGATCGACCTGGACCTGCAAATGGAGGCTGAGAAGCAGCTCGAGGAGTCGCCGACAAAACGCGGCACGATCATCTCGCTGGACCCGAATAACGGTCAGATCTTTGCCATGGCATCCGCTCCGTCTTTTGACCCGAATGTATTCGTTCGGGGCAGCTCGACGCCCGAGGGCCGGCGGCAGATCGCGGCCTACTGGCAGGACGAGAAAAGGCCGCTTTACAATCGAGCCATCCAGGGACGTTATCCGCCGGGCTCGACCTGGAAGATCCCGGAATCCGTCGGCGCGCTCAGGCAGGGCGTGATCACGGTCGCGAGATCGAATATCGCCTGCGGCGGCGGGATAAAGATCGGCAACAAATTCACGCGATGCATGGGCAGCCATGGGTCGCCTCCGTTGAGCTTCGCTATCACCAAATCGTGTGACGGGTACTATTACCGACTTGCGTTGAAGATGGGTATCGAAGGGCTGACGGAGATGATCGAGGACTTTGAGTACGACAAACGCTCGGGTGTTGACCTGCCTAACGAGAAGATCAGCCAGACGCCGAAGTCGTGGAGAAGCTGGGTGGAGCGAAACGAAGGCAAGTGGAGCGATATTCGTACCGTTTACGCCGGCATCGGCCAGGACACGGTGGTCGTAACGCCGATATCGATGCTGCGGGCGGTCTCCAGCATCGGAATGCACGGGAACATGTACGTGCCGCACTTTCTAAAGGAATTCAAGACGATCGGAGCGGTCGGTGAGCCCGGTGATAAGAATTATTTTCCCGAGCGGCCCGGATTCGGCTATTCGCACACGCAGCCGAAGCTCATAGCGATGACGCCTGAACAGGAAGAGGTCATGGTCAAGGGCATGTGGGGTGTGGTGCAGGGCGGCGGTACGGCCGGCTCGATACGCATTCCCGATTTTGATATTGCCGGAAAGACCGGAACGGCGCAGGTCGCGGAACTCGGCAAGGACGTCGGCGCGAAGAAGGACCACGCGTGGTTCGTATCGTTCGCCCCAGCCTACAAGCCTGAGATATCTGTTATTGCGTTGATCGAGAACGTCGGCTTTGGCGGCTCGTACGCGGCGCCGGCGGCGAAGGCCGTTTATCAGTCATATCTCGCGAAGCGGGCGCCCCGGGCGGACGACCCGCCGAAGGAGGTGGCCAGGAACTAGCCGATGGTCGCTATTCTCGAGAAAAAACGTGAGCTGCGGGATTTTGACTGGATGACGGCGCTGTTGGCGCTCGCCATCGCGGCCTTTGGCGTTTGGCAGATCCGCAATGCGCTGCCGAGCGAGGGCTATTGGTCAAAACAGATCATCGGGATCGGCATCGGCGTGGTGGCCTTTCTGGTCGTCGCGTTCAATGATTACCGGAGGATCATCGATGCGGCGCCGGTGTTTTACGGTATCGGGCTGTTTCTTCTTCTGCTCGTGCTCACGCCGTTGGGCGTTGAGGTGAACGGCCAGAACGCCTGGCTGCGACTGCCTGTGATCGGACAATTTCAGCCGTCGGAATTCGTTAAGATCCCGACGGTGCTGATGCTGGCTAAGTATTTCGGCTCGAGGAAACCGCGGAGTTTGAGTTTACGCGAGACGCTCATTGGCGGGGCGATCCTGGCCGGGCCGCTGGCGCTGATCATGCTGGAGCCCGACGCGGGGCAGGCCATAACCTACATCCCATTGCTGGCCGCGGTGCTCTTTCTGTCAGCGATCAAGATCAGGTACATCGTGATCACGCTGGTCGCCGCCGTGGTGCTTGTGCCGACCGCGTGGTATGTCGGCGTGAGCACGGGCAAGATAAAGCGGTATCAGCAGGAGAGGATCATGGCCGTGATCGATCCGGACAGCGTCGACCCCCGCGGCTATGGCTATCACACGATCCAGTCGATGATCACGGTCGGCAAGGGCGGCCTGTCGGGGATCAAGGGCGATACCGAAACCTCGCAAAGCGTGCTCAAATTCCTGCCGGAGCCGCACACGGATTTCATTTTTGCCGTAACTGCTGAGAATACAGGATTTATCGGTTGCATCTCGCTGCTGCTGGCGTATGCCTTGCTCCTGTCGAGAATGATCGCGGGTGCGAGAGAAGCTTCCGAGCGCGCGGGAATGCTTGTTATAATGGCGATCGTCAGCGGAATGGCGTTCCAGATATTCATCAATATCGGGATGACGCTCGGATTTCTGCCGGTGATCGGCGTACCTCTGCCGCTGATGAGCGCGGGACTGTCGGCGATCTTGTCGACATTTGTTGCGATCGGGTTTGTCGTGAGCATCAAGCTGCGTCGATTTGTGAATTAGGAGATAAGGACGATGGCGGTAGAAGTTGAACGCTTGGAATTGCCGGGACGCGCGGCCGCAGCCGAGGCAAAGCGCGGGTCGGCGCTGATGTTCTTTGTAACGTCACTGCTGCTCGCACTGTCGGCCGGGGGCCTAACGGGTGTGCTGGCCGGATACTATTTGAACAACTCGCGCTATTCGGTCGAGGTCTCGGCGCTCGCTACCTATCGCCCGCCGCAGGTGACGACGATCTATGCGGACGACGGCGAGACGATATTGGCGGAATTCGCCATCGAGAAGCGCATCCCGCTGAAGATCGAGGACGTCCCGGACAAGGTGACCGACGCTCTGCTTGCGATCGAGGATTACCGATATCGAGACCACATCGGCATCGACCCGTACCGCATAGTCGGCGCCGTTTGGCGAAATTTCACATCGAGCCGCACCGAGGGAGCATCGACGATCACACAGCAGCTGGCTAAGAATCTCTTTCTTTACAAGGACCAAACCTATACGCGAAAGGTCAACGAGTGGGCCGTAGCCCTGCAGATCGAGCGGCTTTACACAAAAGATCAGATCCTCGAGATGTATATGAACTACGTCTTTCTCGGGGCTGGTGCGTATGGATTCGAGGCCGGGTCGAGGACCTACTTTGGCAAGTCGGTAAAGGACCTTAGCCTCGAGGAGGCCGCATTGCTCGCGGCCGTGCCCAAGTCACCGGAGTATTCGCCGACGCGTAATATGGCCAAGGCGCTCGAGCGCCGTAACCTCGTGCTCGATCAGATGGCGAAGTACTTCCCTGAGAAGTATTCTCAGTCGGAGATAGATGCCGCAAAGGCGACCGAGATCAAGCTTGCAGGAACGGCATATTACCAGTCGCAGCCGAAATCGACAGCGTGGGACTATCCCGTCGAGGAAATTCGCAAATATCTAGAGGAAAAATATACGACCCGTGTCGCTCAGGGCGGATTGAAGGTCTATTCGACGATCAACGTCGAGGCTCAGAAGATCGCCACCCGAACCGTGCGTGAGAGGCTGAGGAATTTTGACCGCGGTCGAAAGTGGCGATCCGATTACAAGAACATTCTGTTGGATGAGAATGAAGAGCCGCTGACGGACGAAAAGGAGATCCAGAGAACGCTGGACAATTTTAAGCATCCGGACTGGTACGGTGACGAGTATAAAGAGGGTGAATACATCAAAGGGCTTGTGATGAAGCAGAGCCCGAATTCGGACGAGGTCGGGGTGCGGTTTGGCCGGTATAAGGCGATCGTACGTGCCGGCAACATGGGCCGGAGCGGTCGGAGGCCAAAGGAGGAACTCAAGCCCGGCTTTCTTGCGGAATTTTTGATCAAGGGCGTCGATAAAGAAAAGCAGATGCTCGATGTCGAGCTCCAGCAGGTGCCCGAGGTGCAGGCGTCGCTCGTATCGATAAACGCAAAGAACGGCGAGGTCGTGTGTATGGTCGGCGGGTACGATTTTCACACGAATAAATTCAATAACGCGACGCAGGGCCTGAGGCAGACGGGCTCAGCGTATAAGCCGTTTATCTACACCGCCGCGGTCGAGGACGGAATGACACCCGACATGACCGTCAGCGGAGCCCCGATCAAACGAGGCGGCTGGATGCCGCACAATTACGATGGCAGCACAAGCCACGGCAACGTGCCGATGAAGATAGCGCTCGCAAAGTCATATAACATCGCGGCTGTTCACCTGCTCGAACAGGTAGGCATTCAGGCGGGCGGGCAGATGGTGCGGCGATTTGGAATATCGAATCCGATGGCGCCGAGCCTGCCTAGCGCGCTGGGCGCGAGCGAGGCGTCGCTGCTCGAGATGACGGCGGCCTATTCCGTGTTCCCGAATAAAGGCATTAGGATGGCCCCGCACCTGATCCGCAAGGTCTATAACCGCGACGGCAGTCTCCTTGAGGAATATGACGGCGCGAGCACAAAGGTCACGAATGAGTATGTTGCCTTGACCATGGTCCAGATGATGCGCGGCGTGGTGCAGGGCGGCGGCACCGCTCCCGGAGCAAGCGCTGCGGGGCAGCCGCTGGCCGGCAAGACAGGGACTGTTAACGATCACACCGACGTTTGGTTCATAGGATATACGCCGACCTATGTGACCGGCGTTTGGATGGGCAACCCGCTGCGAAAGGAACCGCTCGGATCGGGGATGACCGGCGGTCACGGAGCATTGCCATATTTCAATTCCTTTATGAACGCCTTTATGAAGGACAAGCCTCGAGAGACGTTCCCGGAACCTCCGCCGATGCCGCCT
The DNA here is from genome assembly GCA_964636445.1 of uncultured Chloracidobacterium sp. Lineage (GTDB taxonomy): Bacteria > Acidobacteriota > Blastocatellia > Pyrinomonadales > Pyrinomonadaceae > OLB17. Next base: position 12,349 of record CAZWSK010000024.1, on the reverse strand, counting down.
GAAGTCAAACGAGCCAGCGAACTAAGAAAACGCGAGGAACTCGAGAAACTCGAGGAAGCCGACATCGAGGGCCGCAAGACCGGTGTTGTCTTTACCCCTGGGACGAAGATCGACCCGAATGCACCGCTGCCGGGAGAAACTCAGACGACGGAGCCGGGCAGAACCGAAACATCCGATCCAAAGCCGTCCGACCAGGGCCCACCGCCCGACAAGCCGATCACTGTGCGGCCGCCAACCGTTCAGGCACCGCCTCGCGGCAACGATCCGCCGCCGGATAAACCCGAGGGCGGGAAACGCAAGGGCAAGAAGGGTGATGGTTAAAGGTGCAAGAGGGATGAATTATCATCCCTCTTCCTATTTGCAGAATTCGCCGAGGTAATAGGGCAGCATTCGACGCCACCACGGCCAGTCGTGATTGACGTCGTGGCCCCAGAGTTCGAGGCGATGCGGAATACCCTTTGAGTGGAGCAATCCGGAAAACTCGCGGCTGCGGTCCGGAGCTTCGTACGAGCCCTGGCCTGTCACGATGACGATCGAATCGGCCTGTCTGAGACGCGGCAGGTGATAGTCGTCATCGAGGTTCTTGAGATACATCATCGGATTGTTGTAGTAGACGTTATCGTCGAAGTAGTTCTCAAGATAATTGTAGATATCGTAGCTGCCGCTCATCGCGATAGTGCCGCGGAAGGCGTCGGAGTGCTTGAAATATGTGTTCGCAGCGAGAAAAGCCCCGAGCGAGGCGCCAGTGGTCAGTGGGCGTGCGTTGTCGCCGCATTCGCTCCGGATCAGCGGGAGGACCTCGTCCATAATGTAGCGGTCGTATCGAGCGAGCATTTCGACCTTCCAGCCCGGGTGGGATTCTTTGTTGAGCAGGCTGTAGCGGTTTACCGAGTTGATCGAATAAACCCTGATCTTGCCGGATTCGATCAGATCCTTGATCGCGTCGACCAGATAAAAACGCTCATACTCGAGATAATCCGCAGCGGCGGTCGGGAACATCAGAAGCGGATAGCCGCTCGTTCCGTAGGCAACGAGCGGCATATCCATTCCGAGGTTGTGGCTAAACCACGAGGTAGTGTCTCTTCTCATATTCACTTAACGATCGTGATGTCACGCGTGGTGCGGTTATAGCCGGCGTTGTCGACAATATTGTCGTCGCGGCCGACGAGCTCGAGAGCGAGCATTGACTTGCCAGGCACCCAACCGGTCAGCCAGACCGGTTCCCATTTATCCAGGTAGACCGGATCGGCCATGTCGATCTTTATCCTTACGCGGTATTCACCGCCATCGCCGACCAATTTTGCGTTTGTCAGCCAGAAATCGACCATGATCTTGTCCGAGGTGTCGAGCTTATATTCGCCCTTCGGCCGGCTGTAGGTCAGCAGCGGACGCGACATATCGACGGGGCCGGCGTTGCTCGGCTGCATATCCTTGCCTTCGCCGGAGGGGATGGCCGTGTTCGAATTTGCCACTGTTTGGCCAGTGTTGGTCGTGGTCGGCTTTGCGGGGTCAGCCTTTCCGCCTTTCACGGTGAACTTGATCATCTGGAATGCCCCGTCGTTCTTGTAGCTCTCGTGCCATGGACGTGACGGAAACACCCGCAGCGTATGCTCGCCGTCGAGAACATTTCGCAGTTCAAAAGGCTGGTCCAGACTGTAATATGCCTCGTACGGCTGATTGTCCAGTATCACGTGGATATGATTGCCGGTCTTGGTATCGGCGTCCATATGCGGCACGTATCCCTTGAGGTCGCCGGAGATCTCGAGCTTGACCTTCACAGTCGAACTCGAAACTACGGCATTTGCGGCCGGTTCGACGATCTTTAGGGTTGGAGCAGCCTGATCCTGTTCACCGCGCTTCGCCATCTGGTCCTTGACGTCCTGCGGCCGCTCGACAAGCTTATAAGACGCCTTGGGCTGGGCGTTTGAGTTAACATTTGCTGTATTGAGTGACTTTTCGCCGCAGGCGGCAGACAGGGCTGCGGCGCTCAGAACTAGTAGTAATAATCGCTGTTTCATTTCAAATACCTCATTGATCCGACCCTACGGCAACACCCAAACGTCCGGCAACACGGCCGCTGACGGGGGCATAGTTGAAGACCTCGCGAAATCGCCGTTCGAGACTATCCTCGACCTCCGCTAATGCGACCTCGCGTCCTAAGATCCGCTCCATCGACGTCACGGGCTCGCCTTCGCAGGCGATGATCCAGTTGTAATAGCTAAGGTCGGTATTTACGTTCAACGCAAAGCCATGCGTGGTCACCCAACGCTTGATGTGCACGCCGATCGCCGCAACCTTCCCGCTCGTCGTGTGAACGCCTGTCAGGCCTTCTATGCGGAATGCGTCGATGGCGAAATCGGCCATCGAGCGGATCAGCACCTCCTCAAGGTCGCGGACATACTTGTGCACATCCTCACGGTCAGGTGACAGGTTGATGATCGGGTAACCGACGATCTGGCCCGGGCCGTGATAAGTGACGCGGCCGCCGCGGTTTATTTCAAAAACGTCGACGCCGAGCGAGCGAAGCATGGCCTCGGTCGCGAGCACACCTTGCTCTTTCGAGCGCCGCCCGAGCGTGAAAGTATGAGGGTGCTCGAGAAGAAGCAGGTGATCGCACTGCTGTCGGGCGATGACCGCATCCTCAAGGTCCTTTTGCAAAACAAGTCCGGCGCCATAGGCTACTCGCCCAAGGCGGCGAACCTCCAACTCGAGCTCACGCATCTTTAACTATGATAAGATTTTTGCTGTATTTTGAACAGGCAGGCCTCAGATGAAACTATTCAAACCCCTTACCCTCCTCCTTTTCTTGATCGCCTTTTCCTCGTCCAGCGCTCTTGGTCAAAAGAGTAAGACGACAACGAAAAAGACCGCCCAGCCAGTGCAAGCGGTGTCTGCTGTTGAAGTGCGCGAGGGAGCCGATAAGGTCGCGATACAGATCAAGAACGTCACAAAATTCCTATACATGCTCGGCGGAATCGCCTATGGCATCGAGGACCTCGACGCCCAAGCCAAGACCAAGACCCTGCCAAAGTCCACGGTGGACGCTAACGCGGCGAATAAGGCCAAGGTGATGCAGGCGATACGTAATCTGCGAGCCGGAATAGCCACGCTCGAGGTTGAGTTCAGAACGAAGCCGGGACTGAAGAAATTTTTGCCGCAGATCGACGGCGTCACTCAGATCAGCGCCGAGTGCGAGGACCTCGCTGCGTCTGGCCGGTTTTCGGATTCGGGCCAGCCGCTATTAATTCTTGTTGAGAAACTATCCGACGTTCTGGCCGCAATGTAGCCTTACTGGCCCCTGGCCGCCGTCACCAGGCTGGAAGCCGGTTTTTCAGTGTCACAGACCTGTATCTTCGCCGAGCTGCCGACGGGTTTAGCCTCGGCCGAAGGCAATCCGAGCTTCTGTCTGACGAACTTGTCCCCCTCGGCCTCGATCATTTCGCCGTTTATGATGTGCGTCTTCTTCACGAGGACATCGCCCTTCTTTTCCATCGCAGATGGTTCCAAGAAGATATACCACGGCGAGCCCCAGTTGCGATTGTCGCCTGTTGCTTTGCGGTAATCGTAATGTGTCGTCTTCTGCTTGTCGGTCCGCGCTTCCGATTCGTATACGACAGGGAAGGTGATCTTAAGTGTGTCGAGATTGCTTCGCATCGATGCGACCGGGTCGTATTCTCCGACCCCGACGATCTGTAGTCCGTTATCACGATATTTCTCGTAGAACTTCTGTAAGAATGGAGCATCGTGGCGCCAGTTACCGCACCAAGGCGCAAAATAGACAACGATCACGAGCTTCTTGCCCTTAGCGAGCGAGCGGAGGTCGGTCTCCTCGCCACTGCGTACGTCCTTGTATTTCCAGTTCTTATACACGACCTCTTTCTCAAGAATTGGTGCCTGCTCGTTTTGTGAAAACGCGAGCGAACTCGCAAACAAGGTCAATATCAGGACAAGTAGCGTTTTCATATGTTGTTCAGCCTACCAGCGTAGGATGCCGATGCGCAAGGTTTACGTTGGGCACATTCCAACGGTTTCGCTTTGTATGATAATCTGTGGCTGAAAACTATGAGCCAGCCGAGTGTATCAGCCATTTTTCGACGTGCATTGGAAATGCGGGCCGCCGAACCTTCCGGCTCGATCGATGATCTAAAAAAGAGCATCGTCAGCGAGTTTTCGGGTGGGCCGTTTCCGGCAACGGGTACACTGACCATACCTGAATATGACAACATCACGCCGGAGGAAGACTGGACGGCGGGCCTGCCTATCGTACTCCGAGGTATTCAAACAGAGAACTGGGACGAGGTGGCCCTCGGCATAGTGATCAGCCTCGAGCAAGTCGAGAATTATCCAAAGGAATCCGGCCGTGAGGATGACCCGGCGAAAGAATGGCGTAATCGCAATCGCCGTATCGCTGATGAAGAAGAGAAGGTCCTGGCAAAATGGATGCCCGACGATCTGATGGAGGTCGCAAGGCGTAACGCGCGCGGCTAGATCTCTACGTTCATCCCGTCAAAAGCCTGCAGGACCACTGCGTCCGTCTCAAACCGCTCCAGTTCGATCGATAGGTCCGTCGCGTCCCATTCAGGATAAAGGTGCGTCAGGATCGTCTGTCCGGGGCGTGCCTTTCGGACGAAGTGCATTACCTCGGCGAGCTCGAGGTGCTTTTTCTGAGGCTTGTCTCGCACGTACGAACACTCGATCAAAAGCAGATCGACTCGGTTGGCGAAGGTGGCGATCTTTTCGTCAAAAGCGGTGTCGGCGGTGTACACGAATGTTTTCTCGCCGTCGCGTACGTAAATAGCGAGGCTCTCCGTCGTGTGCGGTGTCTTCAGAGCGGCGGCCATGATGCCTTTGACGATCTCGAACTCAGCCAGCGGCTCGACCTCGATCACCTCGACCGGAAACGGCTGCTCGAGTAGTCGATAGTTATTCGCAGCGCTAAATTTTTCGATGAGCTCGCGGAGGCCGGCCGGACCGAGTATCCGAAGCGGCGTCGTTCTGGCCTTCATCTCATCCGCATGTTTGGTTCCGGCAAGCAGCGGCGCAAGCCCACCTATGTGGTCTAGGTGAAAGTGCGAGATCCAGATGGAGCCAAGGTTTGGCCAGTCGAGGCCTGCGGCGGCCATTCTGGATTGCCCGGAGGCCGAACAGTCAAGAAGTATTGATCCGCCTGAGGTTTCGAGCCAATAAGCCGAGCTCGCACGCCGCGGATGCGGGACAGTCGTGCCGGAACCGAGAATCGTTAGCCTCATAGACTAATGTTAACAAAGCGGCCTTGTGATAAATTAACCGAATGAGCCAGGTCGATATCCTCGCTGTTTTCGCACATCCCGATGACATGGAACTCGCGGTCGGCGGGACCATGCTCAAGATGAAGTCGCTCAGATATCGCACCGGTGCACTCGACGTTACTCGCGGAGAGATGGGCACGCGCGGTACCGTCGAGGGCCGTGCGAAGGAGGCCGAGGACGCGGCGACCATACTTAAGCTCGACCTGCGCGAGAATTTAGGGCTCGAGGACGGGCACGTATTTGTCACGGACCTTGAGCGCGTCGCTCTGGTGCGTGCATTTCGACGGCTCAAACCGCGCGTGGTCCTGACGCATCAGTTCGACGACTCACACGCGGACCACGACCACATTGCTCAGCTAGTGCGCGAGTGTGCCAGACTCGCGGCAATGCGCAATTACGACCCAGAGACCGGCAGCGAGCGAATAACTCCGCCGATGATCGCGCATAATGTGTTTTCCAGGCGCGTCGTCCCCTCGTTCATCGTGGATGTCTCAGAGTTTCTGGACGCGAAAATGGATGCCATCCGCGCTCATCGTTCGCAGTTTTATGATCCTAACTCGACCGAGCCTGAGACTATGCTGACAGGTAAGAACTTCCTCGATCAGCTTGAGAACCGGTCGCGTCACTTCGGCACGATGATCGGCGTAGCGGCGGGCGAGCCATTCTATGTTCGTGAGGCTTTGAACGTGAATGATCCTGTCGAACTGCTGACGCGGCCGATGAATTTCTATTCATGACCACCACGCCCGAAGAGTTCGAGCTGAACAAAAAGCTCCGCGTCCTCGACCGGCTCAAGGACCGGCTCGCCGATCGTGAGGAGGACATGGCCGACCTTCGGGCCGAGCTGGAGCGCTTCGAGGCCCGATACACGATGGACGTGGCACGGCTTTACGCCGAGCATGACGAGATCGAGGCCCAGATCGCCGAGGAGGAATACAAGCTAGTTCCCGACGATGAGGAGATCAAAAAGAGAGCCGAGGAACTTCGCCGGCGTGCCGAGGAATCTGCTCGTGCTGCCGAGGATGCGGCCGGTGACGACGGTAAGTTTGAGCCGACCCCTGAGGCACGCAAGGCCTATCACAACCTCGCGCGTATCATTCACCCTGACCTGGCTTTAGACGCCGCCGAAAAAGAACGCCGCCATGGATTGATGGCTGAGCTAAATCAGGCCTACTCGGCCGGAGATCAGGCCAAACTGAACAAGCTGGCCGAGGATCTGCGGCACAGTCCTGAGCTCGTCGCCGGGGACAGCATCGGGGACGAACTTGTACGCGTGATCCGCCAGATCGCACAGGTAAAGGCACGGCTCAACGAGCTCGTCAAGGAACAGTCCGAAGCCGAGGCGTCAGAACTCTTCGAGCTGCGTGAAAAGGTCGAGGCCGAGAGCGCCGAAGGACGTGATCTGCTCGCCCAAATGGCCGCTCGCACGCGTGCGCACATTAAGAAAAGCGAGCGCCGATTGGCCAACCTGAGGAGTGTGAACGCGGCGGCCGAGGAGTATGTCAAAGAACGGTATGGGATGGACATTTCAGACTTTCGCGAGCCCAACAGCCGGCTGTGATATTTGCCCTTGACACGGTTAGCTCCGTTGTGTAAATGTTTACACCATACCCCCACTGTAGTAGTCCCCGGATAGGTTTGAGTTTTCAAAGATCGACGGTTTCGCGGATACGTGTACGCCCTGTACGCGCCCGCGAAAAAGAGGGAGGCGGTGTGGGAGACGCCTCCCTCGCTTATTTTTACAAAGCGTTTCCCGCGGCAAATCCTGACGACCATGCCCACTGAAAATTGTAGCCGCCGAGCCAGCCGGTGACGTCGACCACCTCACCGATAAAATACAATCTGGGAACTCTTTTGACCTCCATTGTCTTCGATGACAACTCATTGGTCGATACACCGCCGAGCGTCACTTCGGCCCGGTCATAGCCCTCGGTCTCGGAAAATTCAGCTTGCCATGCATTGAAGCGTTCCCCAATCTCACTGATCTCGCGGTTTGAAAGCTCGCCCAGCGGTTTAGCGGCTAGGGAGCCGGTGAACGCCTCGGCAAATCGCTTCGGTGCATGATCTGAAATGAAGTTCGCGAGCGTCCGTTTGCCATGACGATTTGCGGCGAGCGACCCGGCAACGTCCAGATCAGGCAGCAGATCGATCTGAACCGGCGCTTTCTTGTCCCAGTAGTTCGAGATCTGGAGGATCGCCGGGCCTGAGAGGCCGCGGTGCGTGAAAAGCACGTTCTCGTGAAAGCTCTGCTTACCCGCGGAAACGTGGCATTCAAGCGATATTCCCGCTAGCTCCGGTTGTTTTTGCCCTTTTAGGACAAGTCCGACGAGCGACGGCCGCGTGTCCACGATAGATAAGCCGAACTGGCGGGCAACGCGATACCCAAGGTCAGTGGCGCCGACTTTCTGGAAAGAAAGTCCGCCGCATGCGACGACAAGAGAGTCTGCGGCAAAACGGCCTTGACTCGTCTCAACATAGAAGCCGCCGTCGTGAACGACCGCGTTCACCGTGCAGGCTGTTCGGATCTTAACCCTCGCCCGGCGACACTCGTCGAGCAGCATATCGATGATCGCCCGTGAACTCTCTCGGCAAAACAGTTGGCCGAGCTTCTTTTCGTAAAACGGTGTCTTGTGCCGCTTTACGAGGTCTAAGAAATCCTGCGGCGTGTAGCCCGCAAGGGCCGAGCGGCAGAAGTGCGGGTTTTGCGAGACGAAGTTCTCAGACGTGACGTTCAGATTTGTAAAGTTGCAGCGGCCGCCGCCCGAGATGAGTATCTTTCGCCCGACCTCGGCGTTGTGCTCGATCACCAAAACGCGGCGGCCGCGCTTTCCGGCTGTGATCGCACAGAAAAGCCCGGCCGCGCCGCCGCCGATAATGATCGAGTCGTACCTCACGCAGGCGTGAGATAGCGTTCTTTCAGGATGGCCGCATGATGTCTAAAGTGTCCGGCCATGATCCACGCCAGGGCACGGACCGAGATCTCAGCGTCATTTGCGGTGCCGGTCCATTTCCACATGTCCGGCTTCAGGTGATCGAAGAGGATCACGGCCGTTTCGCGCACCAGCGAGAATTCGCGAAGCAGATCGGCAAAGGAACGCTCGTTAGCAAAGGCGGTTTCGATATAGCCATCCTGCTCAAACCCTTCGATCGGCGTCTGGTCGCCGCGCGAGATACGGAGCGCTCGGTAGCCAAATACTCGTTCGCTGTCGATCATATGGCCGAGCAGTTCCTTGATCGTCCATTTGCCCTCGGCATAAGCATATGCACCGCGTTCGTCTGGCAACCCTGCGAGCAAAGCCTCAAGCTCAGTGGGCTGGGCCGTGAGGACAGGGATAACTCTGTCCTCCGGCACCAGGGAAACGTAGCCCTCGTAGGCCCGGGCGTATTCTGTCGGCTCCGGGCGGCTCATAGTGCTTGCGCCGCCGACTTGATGGCGGCCGGAATGTCCTTTTTCATGGTGGCCTCGATCTCGAGGACAACCTCAATGTTATCTGAAATGGCCGCAATACCGCTCGGCAGGTTGCCACCGTAATTGATGCCGTAATCGCGCCGGTTGAGAGTCGTCCCGGCAACCACGCCCATGCGCGCGGGGCTTTTCTCAGCTGCGGGCAGAAAGCCTGAAATATTGAAAGGGAAGGTGATCGACTTGGTCACGCCTTTCATCGTGAAGTCACCCGTGACCATCCAGGCTTTCCCCTTTTTCTCGATCTTCGAGCTCTTAAAGGTGATGTCCGGGAATTTTTCGATCTCGAAGAAGTCCTTAGAACGCAGGTGATTGTCACGGGCGTCGACGCCCGTGTCGATGCTCGTGGCCTTGGCCCAGAACTCAACGTACGATTTGGACACATCCGCCGCGTTGTAGTCGATCTTTCCCGTAAAATCCCGGAAGTAGCCAGGGATGTCGATCAGGCCGTTATGCTTTACCTTAAAACCGATGACCGAATGCGCTTTATCGAACATGTAGGTGCCGGTCTCGCCGATCGCGGCCGCCGCAACGAAGCGGTCGGCGTGCGTCATGACTCGTGCCTCAGTACCGCTCTGTGAAAGCGAAAACGCGGCGACCATCGCCACGGCTAATGTAAGAAACGCTCTTCTCATATTAAAACTCCTTATTGCTTATTTGATCGTCAACGTCAGCGAGAATCGCGCCGTTCGCGGCCGGCTGACCTGTTTTTTTCTCACAAAGAACAAATACTCGCCCGTCTCGGGCACCTCAAATGTCAGCGTCGGCGAGCTTTCGAATTCGGTCTCAAAGTCGAATTCTTCATTGTACACGCGAAAGTCGAAAAGGCTCGTGCGCGTGTTTCGGATAGTGACCGTCTGGCCCTTACGGGCGGCAAAAACGTACTCCATTTCCTGGCCGTTTGCGAGCGTTCCGGTCAAGAGCTTGCTCGTTTTCCCCGCCGCGAACTCGATACGGTTCGGCTCGGCTTTGCCGCCATGCTGCGCGAACGAGGCCGCAGCTGCGGACAGGCAAATCAACGATAGCACTGCGAGTTTCCTCATTGTAGCTTTCCCGCCTCTTTGAAAGAAATGTCGTAGATCGCGTATTGCTGCCAGTCGTTATAGTCAAAATGCCACCACTCGTCAGGGTTAACCGTAAACCCTTCGGCCTCCATCAATCGCCGCAGTTTGTCGCGGTTTGCGTGTTCCTCGTCGGTGCCTCCAGCATAGTTCGGCGACGCTCGCTCGGTGAATTCGTCATAGCCAGACGGCATCGGCACGAGCTTGCCCGTCTTTAGGTCGAATATTGTCAGGTCGACGGCACAGCCGCGGTTGTGCTTCGAGCCGACGGCGGGATCGGCGACGAATTTTCGCTGTTCCAGCGTCACGGTTTCCCAGAACAGCTTTGTGACCGACCACGGCCGGTAGCCGTCGAAGATCGCGAGCCCGAGGCCTTCTTTCTTCAAGAGTTTGTGAACGCGAACAATGCCTTCGGCCGCTGGCCGCTGGAGGAATGCTCTCGCCTCGGGATAGACAATGCGGCCCATAAAGTTGTCCGCAGTAGCGTAACGAATATCGAGCTTTATCGTCTTGTCAAGCTTTGTTAGTTCTACCAGATGGGCCTCACGTTTGTTTTCTTCCTTCGGTGGCTGCGCCGTGACAACGACGCCTGATAAAAGAATAAAGAAAGCGGTTAGAAGGACAAATCGTCGCTTCATAATTGGCAGTCTTGGCGGCTTTGCGTCTTTGCGGGAAATAATCTCCCGCCAAGTCTCCAAGTCGCAAAGGTAGAACCCTACGGTTGCGTCGCCGGCTCGGGCTGCGGCTCGATATCGTCGTCGAGAATGCGGACCTCGCTGCCGTATTTCTGATAGTCGCGAAAACGTATCAGATTACGGCTTTCGAACATTTTGCCGCTCCCAGCGACGGTGCCGCGAAAGTCAGACATGATCGGCATTAGATACTTTTCGCCGGCGATATCGACCATGTCGTACTCGATCGTTTTGCTCACGGCTTTAACGGCGAAGTTCGGGTCGATATTCGTCGCCTTGTATTCGACGCGAAGCACGCGATCGGTGTCGCGGTCGATCCAGATCCGGCCCTTTTCGCCGGCAGGCGACGACGAATACACCGGGCCTTTCAGGCCGACGCCGCCGTCCTTGTTGTTCTCGATCAGGATCTCGTACTCGTATACGATCGCGCGACGCCCGCGTTCGACGTCGGTCGTGAGCAGGTTGAATGTCGTTTTGCTCTCCGGCCTGAAGATCTTTTGCAGATCCTCGACAAATTCACCGCCCGAGGTCGCCCCGTCAAGGCCGTGATAGCTGCCTGCGGTTTTTGAGTCATTCACCGGCACACCGTTGCGAGCCATGACACGGTATTGCTCGCCCTTTTCCGCACTATAGCTAACGGCGATCACGAGGTTGTCATATGGCTTCCAGTTGCCGGTTCCGGCATAGGCATCGGAGCGTGTTATCAGCTGCTTCACAACAAAGTCCGGCATCTCCTCGACGATCGCCCGCGTGTTCTCACGGGCCTTTTCGAGCACCTCGGCGGCCTCGGCGTCGGATGGCAGTTGTGTCGCGACAGGGTCCTTCTGCCTTCGGCCGGCTTCCTCAAGGGCCCGTTTTAGTTCCTCGTTGTTTGCTCCCTTTGATCTAGTGAGGCTTCGTATGCCGTCGGTCACGGCAAAGTCGATCCCGCGCCGCCGCAGGGCGTCGATGATCTCGTCACGCTTGGCCGGGGCCTTTTCGAGCGCGTAGAGCATCGAGACGTATTCCTTTTGCGTCAGCGGTTTTTCCTGGCCCGCGGCCGATAGGGCGAAGACCGCAAGGAGCGATATAAGGATGAATTTTTTCATCTCAAAGAAAGATGCAGATTAACATACTTTCGTTGGACTAGCTGACCTGCGGCTAAGAGTTAGCAAGCCGACATTTTGTTTCACCAGGGGGAAAACTCTCGGCCCTGTGGAAAAAATGTGAAACGTTTCACATTTTGAGTGTGAAACGTTTCACATTTTGCTAAAAGGCCGTGTTTGTCGAGGAAAATAGGTACTTAGCGCAAAGGTAAATGGCCTTTGTCGCGGGTCCGGACCCCTGTTTGGTCGCATATAAATGCCCGATTGGTCGAAAGTCTTTTTGGGGCAAAATGCTCAACTTTGGCCTCGGTTTTGATCTAACCGGCGCGTAAGAGGTTCTTCATGCCCGACCAGAGGCTCGGCGCGATGGTCGGAATGTTCGCCCGTCTTCATGATGTTTATGGAGCCGCGATGTTCTTCATGAAACCGTTGATCGTTCTGATGACTGTGCTTGCTTTGCTGATGGTGCGGTTGATGTTCCTTACGGCTGGATCCGCGCAGTTGATGGTTTTCACGCGGACGCGCCACCTACGGCAATCACGCTGAACAGTGCCCTCGAGGTCCAAAAGGGGCCTCGTCCCCGCCGCCGTGCGTAATCACTCCGGTGGCAGCCCCAAGGCCCCTTCGAGACCGCGATTTTAATGAATCCTCTTCTGCCGGGTTCGAACCGGCACCTGTCACTCGTCCACGGCGCCTGTGTCGACCGCGATGAAGTCGAGGTCCGCAATGTTGTCGTTGAGGCTGACAACGCGTGTCGGGG
>CAZWSK010000023.1:0-22268 GCA_964636445.1 uncultured Chloracidobacterium sp. | reverse complement strand
CGCGAGCGTTGGGATCGGCAGCGTCAGCAGCAGGTACAGCAGCAGCGTTGGAACGACTACAACCGCCGCTGGAGCAATTGGCAGAGCATTCAACGCCAGCGCGAAAGCCGTCTGCAGCAGCAGCGTCGCCAGGCATATCTCCGGTATCAGCGTGCCTATTGGGAACGCATCAGGCAGGACCAGCTAAGGCTGCAGCAGTTCCGTTACTACGATAATTACTATAATAATTATGGTTATCAGCGTGGCGGGCAGTATTACTACACTAGCCAATACGGCGCTCAGATGCTGCAGCAGGCGATGAACAACGGCTACGAGCAAGGCCTGTATGCCGGCCAGGCAGATCGTCAGGACGGATGGGGCTATGATTACCAGAACTCATACGGTTATCAGGATGCCGCGTATGGTTATGACGGTTACTACGTTAGCTACGAGGAGTACAACTACTACTTCCGCGAAGGCTTCCGACGCGGTTATGAAGACGGCTATTACGGCCGTTATCAGTACGGGAATTATTCGAACGGCAAGTACGGGCTCTTAAGTGCGATCGCGGGGGCGATCCTGAGCTTCGTGACGAACTAAGTCCTCTGATGGGACCACCCATCTTGGCCTCGTTCCTCGGAACGGGGCTTTTTTTGTTTAATGCAGGATCGAAACGTGGCTTTTCCATGGACCGACCTCGGCGTCGTACTTTCGGGCCATAAAGGTGACGATCTGGCGGACGTGATTGAGGTCGTGAACCGTCCACGTTGCGAGGAGCTGCGACAACGTTACCTCACCGAGCACCGGATGGATGCCGGAAAGTCTGAGTTCCTCCGGCGTGAGCTGCCAGCGGATCAATTTTTCGAGGTTCGCGCTGCGCAAGTGCGCGAATTCGGTCAAAAGATCGCAAATTGGCTTAACGTTTGATGTGTCAAATTGAGCCAGCCGGTCGAAAGGAATGAATGCGCGGTCGTCGCCCTGGGCGAGGATGATCTCGGCGCGCGGTATCCAATCGGTTTCCTCGCCGTGGATGAGATGGCCGACTATGTCGTACGGCCCCCAATTCGCCCGGTCGCCGCTCGAGGCGGTCCATTCGTCTGAAAGATCACCGAGCATTCTCTCAAGTGTGTAGGGTGTTTGGCGGAGAATTTCGACCGCCTTGTCGACACTAAATTCCATAACAATCGCCGATTATACATCGCGTTTGCTAGAATGACGTTTCTATGGCGTCACCGCTAGTTGCCATCATTGGCCGGCCTAATGTCGGAAAGTCCACGCTGTTCAATCGGCTCACAGGGTCGCGCAAGGCGATCGTCGGCGATGAGCCGGGCATCACGCGCGACAGAATGTACGGCGAGGTCGAGTGGCGGGCTAACAGTTTCAGGTTAGTCGATACCGGCGGCATAGTGCCCGATGATGAAGCGATCATCCCGGCGAATATCTTCAAACAGGCGGGATTTGCGATCGATGAGGCGAGGGCCATCATCTGGGTCGTCGACTCACGCGCCGGCGTCACTCCACTCGACGAAGAGCTCGCGGTCTTGCTCAGGAACACGGGCAAGCCCGTTTTTATCGCCGCCAATAAGGCCGAATCGCGACGCGTTGAGGATGAGGCCGCGGAATTTCACAGATTCGGTTTCGAACTGATGCCCATTTCGGCGGAGCATGGGAATGGCATAGGTGACCTCCTGGATCAGGTGTTTGAAGTGCTGGACCTCGAACCCGAGGGTGACTCGGAACCGGGCAATGAAATAAAACTAGCCATCATCGGCCGTCCGAATGTCGGTAAATCATCATTGCTCAACAAACTGCTCGGCGAAGAACGGGTGATCGTATCTCCGATCGCCGGTACGACGCGCGACGCGATCGATACGCACCTGACAGTAGACGGGCAGGATTACGTACTGATCGACACTGCCGGAATTCGCCGCAAGGGAAAGACTACAGAGATGGCAGAAAAGCTGTCGGTGATCATGGCGCGCAAATCACTCGAACGCGCCGACGTCGCCATTCTCGTGATAGACGCGATCGAGGGCGTGACAAATCTCGACGCGAATATTGCGGGATATGCTCTCGACAGCGGATGTTCCATCATAATCGCGGTCAACAAGTGGGACGCGGTCGCGGAAAAAGAGACGAATACGATCTACGAGTTCGAGAGGAAACTTCGTGATGCAATGAAGTTCCTCGACTGGGCACCGATCGTGACGATCTCGGCGCTGACAGGCCAGCGAGTGACGAAAGTGCTGCCGTTGGTCAAACAAGCCGCCGAGGCACGGGACCGACGTATTCAAACGTCCCGATTGAACCGCTTCTTCGAGGACATGATCTCGCAGCCTAAGGGCGGCACGGCACCTGCGCCTGTGAAGGGTGGATTCTCGCGGCTAAAGGTGCAATTTATCACGCAGGCGGGAATTCGCCCTCCGCTGTTTATCTTATTTACCTCGGGCGGGAAGCCGGGGCTGCACTTTTCGTATTTGCGATACGTCGAGAATCGGCTGCGTGAGGAGTTCGACTTTTTTGCGACGCCTGTGCGGCTGGTCGAGCGGCATAAGACGAAGACGAAATAATTGTTCCGGTCATCGCTGTATAATAGAATCTCGTAACGATGGAATCGATGCTGCTGCTATTCAGGCTCTTTCTCGCAGGCATCTTTGCGCTCGCGGGGGCGGCGAAGTTTGCGGACCTTGCCGGCTCGCGAAAGGTGATGCAGGATTTCGGCATTCCTCCGGGCTTAGCGACAGCGACGGCGGTCGGCCTATCTCTTCTCGAGATCGTCATCGCGGTTCTCCTTCTGTCAGACGAAACTTCCTGGTACGCAGCGATCGCTGCCGTGGGGCTTCTGGGGCTCTTTGCCGTTCAAATGGTATTGCAGCTGGCAAAAGGAAACGCTCCCGATTGTCATTGCTTTGGCCAAGTCTATAGCGAACCCGTCAGCAAGGTCAGCATAGCCCGCAACGTGATATTCGCCTTGCCCGCGATCGCTCTCATCGTCTCCGGCCGCGGAGCTCAGGGAATGGCTTTGACCGATCCGCGGCTCGATGTATTGCAGCTTGCGTTCGGCCTGTCGATCATCGGACTGCTTGTAGCGGCGGCCGCACAGCTTCGTAAGGTCCTAAAGAACCAGGAGGAGATCCGGCGGCGGATCGAGATACTTGAGGCCGTAGGTCAGGCCGAGGGCCACATTCATCGCGACGAGGCCGGACATCCGAATGACGGAATGCCGATCGGGGCGGTCGTTGGCGATTTTGAAGCTAAAGATCTCGACGGGGCGACTGTGACGCTCGCGGATATCCGTGCCGACGGCCTGCCGGTGTTGTTCTTTTATGTCAGTCCCACATGCCGGCCGTGCGAGGCATTGGTTCCCGAGATCTTGGGCTGGCAGGATGACCTACGCGGCAAGGTGAATGTGGTCCTTATCACGTCTGGAAATGAGCGAGAGAACCGCGACAAGTTTGGCGATAAATTCGATAGGGTCGTTTTACAGAACGCCGGTGAACTGTCGGACCTGATCGGGGCAAAATGGACGCCGACCGCCGTTCTGATGGGTGCCGACGGCCGCATCGCGAGCCACGCCGCGGCGGGCGACGTCGCTATTCGTGAACTCGTGGCCAAGGTTAACAAACCGGATGCTTTTAGCCAGTTCGCGCATTTTACTAACGGCCATGGTACGGCCCAAACCTTAAAAATAGGCGAGGCCGTGCCCGACATTGCCGTATCGGACATATCGGGCCGCAAGATCACCACGGCCGATCTGAAAGGAAAACAGACACTTGTGACCTTCTGGAGCACGGGTTGTTCGCACTGCTCAGCGATGCTGCCCGATCTGCTCGCCTGGGAAAAAGAGAAAGGTGCGGACGAGCCCGAACTGCTGATCTTCTCGGATGGCGATGAAGAAACGCTTCGCGGTTTCGGCCTGACATCGCCTGTGGTCCGTGACGACGGCCACCGTACTGCCGCTCAGTTGGGGATGTTCGGCACGCCGTCGGCTGTTCTCGTTAATGAACAGGGAGTGATAGTTACGGAAACGGCCATTGGCGCGCCGAATATCTGGTCGCTGATAGGAAAAAGGAAATAGTATCAGTAGCCCGCACGTAAGTAAGGGCTCAACGTTGCCGCCCGTCACGCTGAGCCCTTACTCACGTGCGGGCTACTGACACTTTACACATGAGCAAACCGATTGATTGGAAGGTTGAGGTCACAGACGGCAAGGCGCGCGCCGGCGTGCTGAAGACGCGACGGTCGGTGATCGAGACGCCGGTTTTCATGCCGGTCGGCACTCAAGGCGCGCTGAAGGGGGTTCGGTTTGAATGGCTTGAGGATGAGATAGACGCACGGATCATACTCGGCAACACTTATCATCTATTTTTGCGGCCCGGCATAGAGGCGATCCGACAGTTCGGCGGCCTGCATAAGTTCACTTCGTGGGATCGCTCATTTCTCACAGATTCGGGAGGTTTTCAAGTCTTCTCGCTGACAGATCTGAGAAAGCTGACCGAGGAAGGTGTCGAATTTCGGTCGCATTTGGACGGAAGCAAACAGTTTTTGTCACCCGAGATCTCGATGGAGATGCAGGCGGCTCTCGATTCGGAGATCGTGATGGTCTTTGACGAATGCCCGCCGGGGGATGCGGGACATGAGAGGACAAAGCAGAGCCTGGAATTGACCGCGAGGTGGGCGGCTAGGTCGAAGAAAAGGTTCGATGAGCTGAATGCGGTAGAGGGAAAGTTAGCGGCGGGCTCCCGTGAGGCTGAGTCAGGGTCGAGCCGCAAGAATTGGGTCGCTACCGCCACCGGTTCTGAATTGAGTGGCAAACAAGCTTTATTTGGGATCGTTCAGGGCGCAGGGCACCTGGATCTCAGGAAAGAAAGCCTCGATAGGACTATTGAGATCGGTTTCGACGGATACGCGATAGGCGGGCTGAGCGTTGGCGAGGAAAAGCCGGTGATGTACGGCGTTCTCGAGTATCTCGCTCATCAGATGCCGGACGATGCGCCGCGATATTTGATGGGTGTTGGTACTCCTGAGGACCTCGTCGAGGCGGTCGGCCACGGCGTCGATATGTTCGACTGCGTGATCCCGACCCGAAACGGCCGGACCGGCGGCGTCTTTACCTCGAGAGGGAAGTTGAACATCCGAAACGCACGATTTGCTCTGGATAATGAACCTCTCGACCCGAACTGCTCCTGTTCAGTCTGCCGCCGGTATTCTCGAGGCTATCTCAGGCACCTTTATCAGGCCGGCGAGATGAACGCGGCCATCCTTATCTCGCATCATAATGTTTCGTTCTTTGTGGATACGATGCGGCGAGCACGGGCGGCGATCATCGAAGGCTCGTACGAGTCCTTTAAGCGATCGTTTCTTGAAGCCTTACGAGAAAACGGTACGGAATAGGCCGACGCACATAGTTCTCGGTCCGCTGCGTCTTATCATTTTCGGCGTCTCTCGACGCGGACTCTGGCTGTCGCGAGGTCCAACGCGGAGGACGCCGAGATTTTCGCGTAGAACGGCGAGACCGATGCCCGTTCCCGTTTGATTAACACCTTGCGAATGTATATTATTTTGCTTTTGTCTTTTGACTCGACTCGCGATGAATAATTTTCTGCTGCTTTTTCAGGACGCGCAGCCCGCCGGAGGCGGGAGCATTATCTGGACGCTGCTGCCGTTCGTTTTCATTTTCGGCGTCTTTTACTTCCTAGTGATACTGCCGCAAAAGCGCCAGAAGCAGCAGCTGCAGGACATGGTCGCGGCCCTAAAGATCAACGATGAGGTCGTCACCAACGGCGGCATCATCGGCACGATCAAAGAGGTGCGAGATACCAGTTTTATCATCGTCAGCGCCGATAAATCGTTTCTCGAGATCGGCAAAAGCGCGGTCGTAGGCAAAAAGGCGGAATAGTAAATCGTAAATCGTGAATCGTGAATAGATAGGTCTATTTACCATTTACGATCGACGATTCACGAGTTTTATGAAGAACACCAGTTTGTGGATCAGAACGGCGATCATCATCGCCATAACGCTTGGGGGCATATACCTCGTTATCGGCCCTCGCCGGACGCCCACCGCGGCGGACTTCACGTGGGAAGGCATCAAGGCGAATCTCGCTGAGAATATCAATCTCGGCCTTGACCTCAAGGGCGGCTCGCACCTCGTGATGCGAGTGAAGACTGACGATTACCTGAAGACCCTAACAGAGAATAACGCTCAGGCAGCGATGACAGCGGCTACAGACGCTAAGCTTCCCGTCAGCGGCAACAACGTGATCGCGGATGGTTCGAACTACGCGGTGGAACTGACGCTATCTGATCCTGCGCAGTCCCAGGCTGTCATCGACGAGGTCAAGAAGAAGGTCGACTTCGTTAACTGGACCGAATCCGCTTCGGGCAACACCATTCGCTGGACCCTGCCTGCTCAGGCCCAGACGGCACTTAAGATACAGGCCGTCGACCAGGCGATGAAGATAATCGACAGCCGTATTAATGCCTTCGGCGTGAAGGAGCCGACGCTGCAGAAGCACGGCTCTGAGTCGTCAGGCCAGATCTTGCTTCAGATGCCGGGTGTCGACGATCCCGAGCGTATCAAGAACCTTATCGGGGCGGAATCAAACCTCGCGCTAATGAAGATCGTCAGCGCTCCGAATCCGCAGCCGGTACAGACGTATCCGACCGAAGAGGCCGCTAAGCAGTCACTCGGCGGGACAGTGCCGTCGAATCGGCGCATTATCCCCTACGCGGACAGGGATGAGCCGACAAACGCCTCGACTAACGCGACGCCGGACCCGAACAAGCCGAAACAGTTCGTCGTCGTCGAGTATCCGCCGATCGTGGACGGCAGTGAGCTTCGCGAGGCAACAGCCGGTTCGCGTACCGGAAGCGATCGCGATTATGAGATCAACTTTTCGCTAAAGCCGGCCGGTGCACAAAAATTCGGAGACTGGACGGGCAAGAACATCAACGCCTATATGGGCGTCGTTCTCAATGGCGAGGTCAAGTCGGCGGCCTATATCAAATCGCAGATCTTTGACCAGGGCCAGATCTCCGGTCGCTTTACGAAGGAATCAGCAGAGGACCTCGCTCTCACGCTCAAGTCTGGAGCCCTGCCCGCAAAGATCGAATATCAGGAAGAGCGCACGGTAGGCCCGAGTTTGGGTGCGGATTCGATCAAGGCTGGTGTCGAGGCTTCGGTCGGCGGGTTGATCTTCGTGGTCGCGTTTATGCTGTTCTACTATCGAGGCTCGGGCGTAAACGCCGTTGTTGCCTTGATCCTGAACATGATGCTCACGATGGCTGCGTTGGTCCTGATCAAATCTACGCTGACGCTTCCCGGGATCGCGGGGCTGATCCTAGGCATCGGTATGGCCGTCGACTCTAACGTGCTCATATTTGAGCGTATCAGGGAAGAGCTGCGCGACGGCAAGCTGGTCGCTCCCGCGGTAGAGATCGGGTTTGACCGTGCGTTTATCACGATCATCGACACGCACATCACGACGATCATATCGGCGTTGATCCTATACATATACGGTTCGGGCCCGATCCGCGGTTTTGCCGTGACACTCGTCCTTGGCCTGTTGATAAACCTGTTCTCGGCTGTATTCGTCTCGCGGACCATCTTTATGTGGCTGCTCGAGCGCAACCCAAAGATGGAGAAGTTAAGTATCTAGAATGCTGGAAATTTTTAAGAACATTAACGTCGATTGGATGGGATGGCGAAAGCCGCTCATCATGGTCTCGATAGTCGTCATGCTGGCCGGCCTCGGCTCGGCCATCGGTCGGCAGTTTTCGCCGGGCGGAACGGACGCGTTCAATCTGGGTGTCGATTTTCAGGGTGGCACGGTCGCTACCGCAAAGTTCCGGGAAAAGCCGAATGCTGATGCGATCAGGGCGGCCCTAGAGAGCGTGGGCGTTCAGGAAGCCATCATTCAGGAATCGACCGACAAGGCCGACGAGGTCCTGATCAAGGTGCCAAATATGGGAGCCCGCGAGGAATGTCCTAATATGGACGAGGCCGGCCGGTGCTTTGTTAAGAAGGCTCTCGATACTTTCGGCAAAGAGGCTGAAGGGGCTTCGACCCTGAATGACGATCCTTCCGCGGCGTACAAGATCGTCGGTACCGACTCGGTCGGCCCGGTCGCGGGCGCTCAATTGCGCAATCAGGCAGTGATCGCGACCTTGCTTGGAATGGTCGGCATTCTGCTTTTCATCGCGTTTCGGTACGACTGGACGTATGCGGCGGGCGCCGTTATCGCGGTATTTCACGACGTCCTGATCACATTGGCGTTCTTTACGATGTTCCAGTGGGAGGTCAGCCTTAACGTGCTGGCGGCACTCCTGACTCTGGTCGGATTTTCCGTGAACGACTCTATCGTCATCTTCGACCGCATCCGTGAGAACCTTACGCTGCATCGCGGCGAATCGCTTTACAAACTGACCAATCAGTCGATCAACCAGACGATGTCACGCACGATCGTGACGAATGGGCTCGTGTTCCTGGCCGTGCTGGCACTGGTGCTGTTCGGCGGCGAGGTGCTGCGCGGCTTCTCGCTGGCGCTGTTCGTAGGCTCGATCACGGGTACGTATTCGACCATTGCGATCGCGAGCCCGATCGCTATCTGGTGGCAGAGCAAGCTGGGAGATTCGAGGGTTAAAGAAGTGCTCGTACCGCAGCAGCAGGGCGAGAAATTGGCGTCATCTTCGCGGCGTACGGTCACGCGCCGGCCGGTGACCCGATAAGCGGCGGAATTGCTTAGTTTACGCTCGAAACCAAGACATCTTTCTTGACTTTGCAAGGGTAAACTTTTAGACTTCATTTCGTTGCTGGTCAATTTGCGTTTGGTTACTGCTTCCTCCGGTTTCTGTCCATTGAAACGGAAGCGGTTTGTACAAGACTTTTGCGTGCCAGGCCGGCACGAGTCACGTCAAAGCCGCACTCTGTGAAAGGAAAAAACGAAGCAGTGAAGCTACGGGTGGGATCGGATCGATGTACGAGCGGTTGCAACGCAGCGTTTTGTTGATAACATCAAAGCATTAATAGTTTTTCGCGACCCTTGACCTGAATTTGGCACCGGAAAAAGGGAGAAAGTACCATGTTAGACCAATTAGTAGAATCGAAGGATACAGGAGCCGAGAATAAGCGGCGCGGCGAGTTCATGCTCGCGGTGCTCGTGCTCGCGGTGGTAGCCGTCGTCGGCCTTTGGACACGCGACCTGTTCGCTCACGATTACGATATGGGCGGCGACGACCTGTCGCTGACCACGCTCGTGGCGCCCGTTCCCGTCCCGGACGAGGAACCCCCGCCGCCTGAGGAAAAGAAGCCGGAGCAGCAGAAGCAGCCGGATGTTGACGTTCGTAAGGAACTGATCCAGAACATCTTTCAGACGCCTGTAAAGCCGCCTGATCAGATCAGTACGACGAGGAACCAGGTAAAAGAAATGCGTCTCGATCGCATGACCAAACTCGGTACCACAGATTCCGATACGGGTGCGCGGATCGATCCGGGCGTTGCCCGTGTGGTCGATTCGGGCGGCACCGGCGGTCTGTCAACCGGTACGGGTGATAGTGACACTGGAGGTACCGGAGCACCACCACCTCCTCCCCCGCCACCGGCACCGAAACCGGTTCCTAAGACCGTTTCCGGCGGCGTTCTTAACGGTAAAGCCACCAGTTTGCCGAAACCCGCATATCCCGCAGCAGCCAAGGCCGTTCGCGCATCGGGTTCGGTAAGCGTTCAGGTGCTGATCAGCGAGAGCGGCAGCGTGATCTCGGCATCCGCCGTCAGCGGCCATCCGCTGCTGCGTGCCGCTGCTGTCAGTGCTGCTCGCGGAGCCCGGTTTAGCCCGACGCTGCTGTCGGGCCAGCCGGTGAAGGTCTCGGGTGTCATCACTTATAATTTTGTTCCGTAAGGAGCCAAGTCGCAGGGCGGCCAAACATTTTGGCCGCCTTGCCGTAGATAACCATCGCAATATTAAATTCTATTGATCTCATTGGAGGAAAAACCATGACTTTTGTAGCCAGCCTGATCGGAACGGATATTTCGGGCTTTTTCTTGTTGTTTGCCGAGGGCGGCGTTGCTCCGTCGTTCGGCATTTACGATATCGCAAAGAGTCTGACCATTCCGGGTTGGGGCGTTATCATCACCCTTTTGATCCAGTCGGTGTATATGATCGCCGTCGGTATCGAAAGGTGGCTGACCTATAACAAGGCCAAGGCCCAGTCGCGTCAGTACGCGCCGAAGGTCGCTCAGGCCCTGAAGAACAGCAACATTGATGAGGCTATCAACATCAGCGACAAACACAAGGATTCGCACCTTGCGATGGTTGTTTCGTCGGGCCTTAAGGAATTCGCGGCCCACCAGGGCAACGCCGAGATCTCGGCAGACGAGATGGAAGCTTCAAAGCGTGCACTCGAGCGTGCGATCGCGGTCAAGACGGCCGAACTGAAACGCGGCCTTGCCGGACTCGCTACGGTTGGCTCGACGGCCCCCTTCGTGGGACTGTTCGGAACGGTTGTCGGTATCATCGGTGCGTTCAACGCCCTGCGTGCTAACGAGACGGCCGGTATCGGTGCTGTGGGTGGTGCTATCGCTGAGGCGCTGGTCGCTACGGCTTTTGGTATCCTCGTGGCCGTGCCTGCGGTATGGCTCTTTAACTACTTCACGAACAAGGTCACGAGTTTTGGCGTGGAAATGGAGAACTCGGCGTCTGAGCTGGTCGATTACTTTATCAAACAGCGCGCACGCAGCCTCCGTGGATAGAATTGGAAAAGCGTAGAAGTGAAAAAGTGAATGCGATCGGAACCGGAGGTTATTTAACCGGGCACGCAGCAATCGAAACTTTTTCTCATAAGGAGTAACTGCTATGGCTGTCAGTGTTGGCGGTACAAGTGAATATAATTCCGAGATCAATGTCACGCCTATGGTGGACGTGATGCTCGTGCTGCTGATCATCTTCATGATCGTTACGCCCCTGCTGCAGCAGGGTGTGTCGGTCAACCTTCCTCGTGATATGGTCAGCCCCGACGAGGACGCTGATATCGCAAAGGATACTTCGGTCATCGTTGCTATCCCTGATAACAGTAATTTCTACATCGGGAAGGAGCAATATCCGATCGACGCACTCGGCGATGTCATCAAACGGCGCATGGAGGGCAAGACGCCCGAAAAGCGCATCGTTTATATCAAGAGTGGTGTCGACGTTGACTATGGCCGCGTCGTAGCGGCGATCGACACCATCCGCAAGCAGGACATCGATAAGATCGGACTGGTCGCAGACAGGAAGAAGGGCGGCGAGCCGGCACAATAGTCGCCGCTGCGAATCGAGGTTAACTGAATTATGGGTATGTCAACTGGCGCCGGCGGTGACGGCGCAAAACCATCGATCAATGTAACGCCGCTGATCGACGTTCTGCTGGTGCTGCTCATCATCTTTATGGTGATCACGCCGCTGAAACCGAGCCGTTTCGAGGCGAAGGTCCCGGCAGAGCCGAAGGACCAGCCCCAGGACGCTAACATCAAGCCAAACCCGCTGACACTTGTAGTCGCGATCAATAAGGACACGCGGGATGTGACGCTAAATAACGAGCCCTTCGGCAACGTCACGGATACCGAGGCCTTGGGGAACAAGCTGCGCGAGGTCTTTAAGGAACGTGAGAACCAGGGAGTTTTTCGCGAGGGTACGAATGAGATCGAGAAAACGATCTTCGTTAAATCGCCAAAATCGGTCCGTTACGGCGATGTTGTGAAGGTGATCGATGCAGCAAAGGCCGCCGGTGCCTCACCGATCGGGCTTCAGATCGACGATCTGTCTGAATAATCTTGCCGCGCCGGCCGGGCGCGGTGTGAATGGAGTCAAATGATGAGATTCTCTCGTGTTGGAATCATCGCTCTTTTAGCTGTCAGTGTATTGGCAGGGGCGAATTGCGGCTATTACAACCGTGTGATGGCCCGAAAAGATCTGGTTGACGGATCGGCGGCGTATAAGAACCGTAAATTCGACGAGGCCGAGGCGCTCTTCAAAAAGGCGGTATCCCGAGACCCAAATGGAGATCAGCTCGAGGGACGAATGGCCCTCCTGTTCCTCGCACGCACGCTTCATTCGAAATTCATTGGTGACCGGTCCAGAAAGGACCTGGCGGAGGCGGCGATCGAGGCGTACAAGAAGAGTCTGCCGTCGCTAATGAAGGATTTTCAAGAGGCCAAGGCCGCGTATGAAAAGGAGCCGGGTAATAAGACAGCCCGCTCACGCTATACCGGAGCGGTCTCAAACGTTGGCTCAACCACGAGCGCTATCGCGGGGCTTTACGACAATCTGCAGATGACCGATCAGGCTGCAGCCTGGCGTAACCAGATCGCTAAGGACGCTCAGTATCCCGAGACGGCGAGGGCAACCGCATTCAACTCGATCGCGGCGCGGGCAAATTCATGTGCAAGTGATATTACGGACACCGAGCAGACCAAAAAGAAGGTCACCGAGGGCGGCAAAGAGGTCTATCAGTACGTCAAACCGGCGAACCCCGAAGACCTTACCAAACTCAAAGGCTGTATCGATGAGGGAACGGCCGCCGCGGACCAGGCTATGGCCCTCGAGCCCAGCATCGTAAAGAACTCTGAGTCGATGAGCGTCGGTTCGCTCACTGATGACGAACTTCTCCTCTATCGCGAGTTTGTTAAGCCCTTCGAATCGAGCCGCTCGTACAAAGCGGCTATGCTCGTACAGGCTATGCGATTGGCGGAGATGGAAGGCCGGACTGAAGATCGGGACCGTCTGAAAGACGAGGCTGAGAAGATGCGGCAGTCGTATCTCCAGCTCGGCGAGGTCTCAAAGAACATTCAGGCTGAGATCGACAAACGCATTGCGGCCAAGGCGGCCGAGGCCGGCGGCAACCGCACCGGCGGTGCGAACACATCGAACGCAAACCAGTAATTACGTTTTTCTTTCCAACTCAGACGGTGCTCAATTACAATTGAAATTGAGCACCGTCTTTTTATCGATGCGGCGCATATGATCAGGATCGAGGACGTCATTGAGAAGGTACAGGAGAATCGGCCGGGTGCCGATATCGAGCTGATACGCCGCGCGTACATGTTCTCGGCCCTTCATCATCGCGGTCAGACCCGCGCGTCAGGCGAGCCTTATCTCGTTCACCCTATTGAGGTAGCGTCGATCTTGGCGGATATGCGGCTTGACGAGGTCAGTGTTTCGACAGGCCTGCTTCACGATGTCGTGGAGGACACGCTGGTCGATCTTGACACGCTTAGGGCGACGTTTGGCGACGAGATAACCACGCTCGTTGACGGCCTTACCAAAATAGCCAACATCAGCGACCTTTCTAAAGAAAAGCAGCAGGCTGAGAATGTCCGCAAAATGGTCCTCGCGATGGTCACGGACGTGCGAGTGGTGCTGATCAAGCTGGCCGACCGCCTGCACAACATGCGGACGATGCAGTATCTCAAGCCCGAGAAACGCGCCCGCATCTCTCAGGAAACCCTGGATATCTACGCCCCGATCGCCCATCGGCTCGGTATGGGTAAACTCCGCGGAGAGCTCGAGGACCTGTCATTTCAAAATCTGTTTCCGCAGGATTACAAGCGTTTGGCGCGTGAGGTCGACATTCGCCGTCCTGAATTAGAGGCGACACTCGATAAGATCAAGGCGACGATCGTCGCAAAGCTCACCGAGAATAAGGTGCCATTCATCAGCGTCGAGGGCCGCGTCAAGCGTCTTTATTCGCTTTGGAAGAAGCTCAAGAAACAGAAGATCCATATCGAACAGGTTTACGATCTCATTGCGGCGCGGATCATTACTCCAAACGATTCTAAGAATTGCTACCTCGCGATGGGCGTGATCCATGACATTTGGACGCCCGTACCCGAGCGGTTCAAGGATTGGATCGCGATACCCAGAGACAACCTTTACCGCTCGCTTCATACGTCAGTGATCGGGGACACGGGACAGCCGTTCGAGGTCCAGATCAGGACCGAGGAAATGCACCGTGTAGCCGAGGAAGGCGTCGCGGCACACTGGCGTTATAAGGAACACAGCCTTGGGAAGGCCGAGGAGGACGGGGCCCTCGACGAACTCCGAAAAACTGTCGAAAAGCTGCTGCTGCCGCTTGTCGAGGAGACGGAGGATCATGAGGACTCCGAGGATTTCATCGAGACACTAAAGCTCGATCTCTACCCTAAGGACGTTTACGCTTTCACCCCGATGGGCAAGGTGATCCAGTTGCCTCGAGGATCGACGCCGATCGATTTTGCATACGCTATTCATTCCGCTGTCGGAGACAAGTGCACCGGCGCAAAGATCAACGGCCGCATCGTGCCCCTGCGGACCGAACTGCAAAACGGCGACGTGGTCGAGATCCTGACCAAGCAGAACGCGAAGCCCTCGGGCGACTGGCTGGATTTTGCCGTAACTTCGCGAGCGCGTAGCCGCATCA
Source organism: uncultured Chloracidobacterium sp. (assembly GCA_964636445.1). Taxonomy (GTDB): domain Bacteria; phylum Acidobacteriota; class Blastocatellia; order Pyrinomonadales; family Pyrinomonadaceae; genus OLB17. The sequence goes on along the minus strand of CAZWSK010000023.1, from coordinate 7,856 downwards.
GGCATTACATCTCGGCGCAGCAGCGGGAGGAATCGATCGAGATAGGCCGCAAGCTGATCGAGAAGGAAGCAGAGAAGTTCCGGGTCGCACCGAAAAAGTTCCTATCTGACGAGGCCGAGCTGAAACGTATTGCGAATGACTATGGCCTGAGCCGCCCCGAAGACCTTTTCGCCTCCGTAGGCTACGGAAAAACGTTGCCGCGCAATGTGCTGGGCAAACACCTCGGTGCCGAAAAGCTAAAGGAACTCGATCCTGACGCTAAGAAGCCGACACGGCTCAAGAACGCCACACGGGCCGTCCGCAGGCTGATCGGCATGGAGGACGCTATCGTCGTCAAAGGCGTGGACAATCTCCTGATAAACCGGGCAAAGTGCTGCAATCCGCTGCGGGGCGAGGAGATCATCGGCTACATCTCACTGGACAAGGGGATCGTCGTTCATAACAAACGCTGCAAGAACGTCTCGCAGCTCCTCGTGAACAAGGACCGGATCGTCGACGTCGAGTGGGCGAAGACTGAAAAAGACGAAATACAATCGGTTCACCTCCTCGCCACCACGGAAAACCGCACGGGAATGCTCGCCGGGATCACCAACGCCATCGCAGATATCCGGACCGGTATACGCGACGCACGCGCCAGCGTGTCAAAAGACGGTATCGGCCGTATCGAAGTGACCGTCGAGGTCTTCGATAAAAAACACCTCGACAAGGTCGTCGGAGCGATCGAACACGTACCCGGCGTGATCGCGGTAGAGCGTGTCAATGCGTGACGGCCTCTCACCTTTTCTTTTCCCTCTCAATTTGATAAAATTCGCGTTTTGCTTGGGGATTAGTGAGACCATTCTCTATGATCGAAACCGTCACGACAGACAAGGCTCCGGGGGCCATTGGCCCCTATTCTCAGGCCGTGAAGGCGGGCGGAATGGTGTTTTGCTCAGGCCAGATACCTATCGATCCGGCGACCGGCGAATTCGTCCCGGGCGGCGTTGCGGCACAAACGGAGCAGGTCCTGAGAAACCTCAGTGAGGTTCTTTCAGCTGCGGGAGCGAGCCTGGCAACCGTGGTCAAGACGAGCGTTTTTCTCGCTGAGATGAACGATTTCGCCGAGATGAACGAGGTTTATGGGCGGTACTTTAGCGAGAATAAACCGGCTCGAGCTACCGTTCAGGCAGCCGGATTGCCGCGGGGTGCAAGGGTCGAGATCGACTGTATTGCTGTTCTAGAGGCAAAGTAAAACGCCCGAATTTACGGGCGTTTTGCAACCAAACCAACCGGACGTAACTCTAAGGTTTACGCGGCTTTGATAACTTTTCCGGACTTGATGCAGCGTGTGCAGACCTTCTTCTTCGCGTTGCCGCCGGTGGGCAGCTGAACGCGAACGGGCTGCAGGTTAGGGTTGAACCGCCGACGAGTTTTGTTGTTGGCGTGTGAAACGTTATTACCAAATTGCGGGCCTTTCCCGCAGATGTCGCAGCGTTGTGCCATAGTAGTTCCCGTGAGTTTGTAAAAACTCAAAACGATATTTATAACAAATCGACTTGATCACAGTCAAACATGAAAAGATCTAAAGTCATAGGAGCCATTCTAAAAATGAAACACAAACAGCCGTCATGGACGGCGGCTATCGTTCTTTCCTCGATCATCTTCGCGGCATGCGGCCAGGGGCCGGCCGGCAACTCGACCGGCGGCAGCGTCGATCCGAATGAGACGGCCGCGAAGGTTAACGGCAAGGTGATAACCATGCAGGAGGTCGAACGGGCCGTGAAGCAGGAAGCCCGCGGCCAGGAATCCAAGATGTCGCCGTTGGAGCTCGCGGCAGCGCGTCTGCAGGTTCTCCAGACGCTGATCGAGCAGGATGTGATGTATCAGAAGGCCGAGGCCGAGAAGCTGGTGCCTACCGAGGAAGAGATCTCCGCCGAGCTTAATAAACGTAAGGTCGACAGCCGTATGTCGAACGAAGAGTTTGACAAGCAGATGAAAGAGGCCGGCCTCGACGAAAAGTCTGTGCGGGAGAATATCAAGAAAGGCCTCGCGATCCAGAAGCTCACGGACAAGATCACCGGCCGCATCGAACCGCCGACGGACCGTGAGATCGAGGAATTCTTTAAGGGTAATCCTGAGATGTTCGTTAAGAAGCGAGGCGTTCGGCTGGCTGCGATCGTCATTGATCCGGCTGACGGCGGCGAGGGTGACACGACCCGGAACGGGGCCGAGGCGGAGCAGAAAATAAAAGAGGTCCTGAGCAAGGTTTCACAGCCCGCAAGCGATTTTGCGGCGTTGGCCCGTGAGTACAGCGAAGATTCGAGCCGTTTGCAGGGCGGCGACCTCGGCTATATCAGCGAGCAGGAACTCAAGTCGAATTTTGGCGAACAGATCGCTGCGGGCTTTATGAATCCGGGCTTTGAGGTGGGACGAGTAACGAACGCGCTGCCGATGCAGGGCAAGGCTTACATCTTTAAGCTGCAGGAGCGTGTCGAGCGTGACGAGAATCTCACACTGGAGAATCCTGCGGTCCGTCCCCAGATCACTCAGCTGCTGACCGACAACCGCAAGCAGCTCCTCGCGGCGTCGTATCAGGCGATCGCAATGAACGAGGCCAAGATCGAGAACTTCCTTGCGAAAAAGGTCGTTGAGAACCCGAACGAATTGAGCGGTGCACGTCCTGCGGCGGCGGCCAACAGCAACACGGCTGCTAACGCTAACGCGAATACCGCGGGATCGAATGCGAACATGAACGTCAATTCGGCCCCGGCCAATGAAACTTCGTCCAATTCGAATTCGAAGGCAGGAGCAAACGCCGCGAGTAACAAGGCGGCCGCCAACGCGCCGGCAAACAAGTAACGCCAGCTCTCTTTGGCTCGAAAGGTAAAAGGCAACTACCTGCCTTTTACCTTTTTACTTTTATATTTACCACGTGTTATTTCGTCTATCTGAAATCACCAAATCCTACGGCGGCACAGAGGTTCTTCGGGGCGTTTCGTTCCAAATGAACCCGTCCGAGAAGGTCGGTCTCGTCGGCCGTAACGGAGCGGGAAAGACCACGATATTTCGCCTGCTGACGGGCGAGGAATCGCCCGACACCGGTGAGATAGCAAAGATCAACGGCCTGAAGTCAGGGCTTTTGCAGCAGCACGTAGACTTTGAAGACGCCGAAACGGTACACACGGCGGCGTTATCTGCTTTCAAACATATCCACGATATCGAGGCGGAAATGCGGCGGCTCGAGAAGGTCATGGAAACTGACCATTCTGAGGCCGTTCTCGACAAGTATGCGGAATTGCAGACCGCGTTTGAGCAGGCGGACGGATTCTCGTACGCCGCACGAGCCGAGGCCGTGCTGCTCGGTGTCGGCTTTACGCGCGAGCAATGGTCGATGGAAACGCGCACGCTATCAGGCGGACAAAAGAACCGTCTCGGCATGGCAAGGCTTCTGCTGTCTAACGCCGATGTCCTTCTACTCGATGAGCCGACCAATCATCTCGATGTCAACGCGGTCGAGTGGCTCGAGGAACACCTTCAGACGTACGAACGAGCCTACGTTATCATAAGCCACGACCGGTACTTTCTCGATCGCACAGCGACACGGATCATCGAGATCGAGAACGGCAGAGCTGTAAGCTACAAAGGTAATTACTCAAAATTCCTTGTGGAACGGGGGCTTCGCCGGGAGCAGCAGCAGCGGGAATATGAGAACCAGCAGGCGATGATCGCCAAAACGCAGGAGTTCATCCGACGCAATCTCGAAGGGCAGAAGACAAAACAGGCGAAATCCCGCCGCAACATGCTTGAGCGTATGGAGCGGTTAGACGCCGTTCCCAGCGAAAGGCATGGCGGTAACTTCAATCTGAAGAAAGTCGAAAGGACCGGCAATAATGTCCTCACGACCGAAGACCTCGCCATCGGTTACGGCGAAAAGGTTCTTGCCCGCGGCATTAACATTTCGCTGCATCGCGGCGGCGTTCTTGGCGTCATCGGCGGAAATGGTACGGGCAAGACGACCCTGCTCAGAACGCTTCTGGGCGAGATCCGCGAGCTTGACGGCCGCATCGCGTGGGGAACCAAGACGAATATCGGCTACTATTCTCAATCACTCGGCGACCTGCACGACGGGAACGACGTTATCAGCGAGCTGCGGCGCGTCGCGCCGCTGGTCGAGAGCGGCGAACTGCGGTCGTTCCTCGCGCGTTTTCTCTTTTTTGGCGAAGACATCGAAAAGAAGGTGCGTGATCTGTCAGGCGGCGAAAAGGGAAGGCTCGCTCTCGCAAAACTGATCTATTCGCAAAAGAACGTACTGATACTCGACGAGCCGACCAATCACCTCGATATTCCTGCCCGTGAGGCCTTAGAAAGTGCGCTGGACGAGTATCCGGGAACCGTCATCACGGTCAGCCACGATCGCTTTTTCCTCGATAAGATCGCGACCCAGATGCTGTCGTTCGAGGCAGATGGAAGCGTGCTGGAGTTCAATGGCAACTACACCGAGTTTCACGAATGGCGCGGCGGCAGACAGGAGACGATAGACAAGAGACCCGAGATCAGTCAGACGGAAACACGGGCGGCAGCGAGTGTCGCAGTGCCGTCAGTTTCCACCCTTTCGAAAAACCAGCGTCAGCAGATAGAGAACCGTATCGCTGCGATCGAGAAAGCGATCCCTGAGTTGGAAGCAGAAGCCGAGCGTTTGACCGCAGATATGTCCGACCCCTCCGTCACCGCCGAATATGTCCGCCTAACAAAAGTGACCGAGCAGCATGCCGCCGCTCAGTCACAAATAAAGGAACTCTACGAAGAATGGGAAACGCTGTCCGGCCAGCTGGCCTGAGGCGGCTGATCATCCAGCCGGCCGATTGGGACTAACGGGCCCCGGCGCTACATTCTCGCGACCCGATCGAGACACAGCCTTTTGCCAGTTCGCCAACGAAAGAAACAGCGAGCTTTGTGAATCGCGTCGCGTGATTCGCATTGTTGTTGCTGCGTGCGATGGTGTCGTTTGCCGTGTGTATCGCGGAGTTATCGTCGTTCATCGTCGCCTCAAAGGGCATCGATGTGGGGTAGCTCTTATTATGCCAGGAAGCGTGGTCTGAGCATGCATAACCGCAGGCTGAGGTCCCAACGATCAGTCCCGGCTGATATGTCGTGATCAGGTCTCGAACGAATTGGTTCTGGGCGGCATTCGTATAATCGGTGAAGATCACGATGTCATTCCCCAGCGTGCCCTTGTAGTTCGTCATATCGAGCTGCATTACGCCGACGACATTTTTGTTTGCGTTCCGATATGAGGTCGCGATGGCGTTGGAACCCCGGAGTCCGATCTCTTCAGCGGCGTAGGCCATGAACTGTACCGTGCGTTCCGGCTTGAAGCCGGTCTCAGTCATCGCGCGGATGGTCTCGGTCAGACACGCGATCCCCGAGGCGTCGTCATCCGCACCGGGAGCCGCGGCGGTCGATCCCGATTGATTTATGGAGTCCTGATGAGCGCCAAGGACGACTATCTCTTCAGGGAATCTCGTGCCCTTAAAGGTCAAGATTATCGACGGTTGCGGTGACACATTGCTCGGATGCGTAACGAACTCGATCGACGCGGACTCACGATCGTACCTCGAGATAAGCGATGCCCATCTGTTATAGATCCAATTCGCCGAATCGATCCCGCTCGGCTGATTGTACCGGCGGTTCGGGAAGGCGGAAAGATCGATGATGACCTGCCGGGTGTACGGTTCGCTGACCGTGTTGAGCATCGTGTTGACCGACTGCGGATTGTCGATGGTGTAGTCAACGAGCGACGCCTCGGTCGAGACGGCCGCGAAATTCCTGACCCATTGAACCGCATCAGCTTCGCTCTCGTGGGCTACGAAGCCGCTGCACTTGTGAAAGTTATCGTGCATCGCGCTCGACAGGGCTTCCATCTGCTGGTCGGTTAGCCGGAGAATGGCGATGTTGTCGACGATCTGTTTGGCGCTCACCGTGCCCAGGCCCGCTGTGTCCTTAGCCCCGCGGGCAGCCTGGATGTGCTGCAGTTCGGTAACGTCGACCGAGATCCAATGCTCACCGGCTCGCGCCTGTGAGCCGCCTGTCTGAAAAATAACCAAGCCTGTCATCGCGACAAGCGCCAACGATAGCAGTACTGCTTTTATCGATCTGGACATATTAAATGCTCCTGTGATTTGTGCCGTTCCCTAGTCGGCTATCATACAACAATATCGAGTGCGTAGTCACGCCTGAACAGCGGTCGCCGAGACGTATTTTCTCTAGGATTCCAGCCTGTAATTCGGGGCCTCTTTTGTGATTATGACGTCGTGAACGTGGGACTCCCGCAGTCCAGCCGACGTGATGCGCACGAACCTTGCATTTGTCTGCAATTCCGCTATCGTTCGGCAGCCGGTGTAGCCCATGCCGGAACGCAGGCCGCCGACGAGCTGTGTGACCATCTCGCCGACTGTTCCCTTGTATGCGACGCGGCCCTCAATGCCCTCGGGGATGTATTTGGCGTCCGAAACGGTGCCTTCCTGTGCGTAGCGGTCGCTTGAACCTTTCTTCATCGCGCCGAGCGAGCCCATGCCGCGGTAGGTCTTGAAACTGCGGCCCTGGAAGAGTATCACTTCGCCGGGAGCTTCCTCAGTCCCCGCAAAGAGCGAGCCGATCATAACGCTGTCTGCTCCGGCAGCGATCGCTTTTGCGACATCGCCTGAGAATTTGACGCCACCGTCGGCGATAACAGGTACTCCGGTCCCTTTGGCGGCTTCTACGCACTCCACGATCGCGCTGATCTGCGGTACGCCCGCGCCGGTTACGACGCGTGTCGTACAGATCGAGCCGGGACCGATGCCGATCTTAACGGCATCAACGCCTGCCATTATCAAGGCACTTGTGGCGTCTGCCGTTGCGACATTGCCCGCAACGATCTCTATATCAGGAAATTCGTTGCGAACGGCTTTCACCGCGTCGATCACGCGTGAGCTATGTCCGTGCGCCGTGTCGATGACTATCGCATCGGCACGGGCCTCGACGAGAGCTGACGCGCGTTCGAGAAAATCGCCCGTCGCTCCGATGGCTGCCGCGCAGCGCAGGCGGCCCAATTCGTCTTTAGCGGCTGTGGGGAAGTTGATCGCCTTTTGAATATCTTTGACGGTGATCAGGCCCTTCAGGTGGCCGTCGTCGTCGACGACGAGGAGCTTTTCGATGCGGTGCTTCTGAAGCTTGACCTTCGCTTCGTCAAGGGTCGTGCCCACCGGAACGGTAACAAGCGGCTGCGGCGTCATGATCTCAGAAACCGGGATGTCCGTGCGTGTCTCAAACCGGAGGTCGCGATTCGTTATTATCCCGACTAGCAGTCCGCCGGCATCGGTCACGGGAACGCCGCTTATTTTATAGCGGCTCATGATGGCGAGGGCCTCCGAGACTAGCGCTTCGGCATTGATCGTCACGGGGTCGACGATCATTCCCGACTCCGACCTCTTGACCTTATCGACCTCCTCGGCCTGCTGTTCGATCGAAAAGTTCTTGTGGATCACGCCGATGCCACCCTGTTGGGCGAGGGCTATCGCCAGGGCCGCCTCGGTGACTGTGTCCATGGCCGACGAGCAAAGCGGGATGTTCAATTCGATGTTTCGGGAAAAGCGTGTGCGGGTGTCGGCCTCGGCCGGCAGGATCTCGGAATAGGCCGGGACGAGCAAAACGTCGTCAAATGTCAGGCCTTCGGTTATCTCGGTGATTTCCATAGCTAATTATATACAAAAATTTCGGCGACGCTAAACGCCGCCAGTCGCCGCCGGCCGCCTTTTTTTGTTTCACGAGGGGGAAATCTTTTCGCCCTGTGGAAAAAATGTGACACGTTTCACATTTTGAGTGTGAAACGTTTCACA
>CAZWSK010000022.1:20594-22284 GCA_964636445.1 uncultured Chloracidobacterium sp. | reverse complement strand
AAAAGGCGAGGCGCGGTCGCCCGGCCGGTTACCAATCTTTGTGTATTATGGCCGATGATCGGGTGACAAATGCCTTGACGATCGATTTTGAGGATTGGTATCAGGGCATCGAGATACCGTACGAGCGCTGGGGCGAATTCGAGGACCGCATCGAGTTAGTCGGCGATAAGCTCCTGCGAATTCTCGACCAAGCCGGCGTCAAGGCGACGTTCTTCATGCTCGGATACGTTGCCGAAAAGCATCCCGAGATCGTAAAACGCATCGAGGCTGAGGGCCACGAGATCGGTACGCACGGCTTTTCGCACACACTCATTTACAAACAGGCTCCAGACCTGTTCCAAGAGGAACTCACGCGGGCGATCCATTTTCTCGAGGACCTGACCGGCCGAAAGGTTCTGGGCCATCGTGCTCCGTTCTTTTCAATAACCCAGGAATCTTTGTGGGCCCTCGACATCCTTGGGGAACTCGGCATTAAATACGATTCGAGTATTTTTCCTGTATTGAATTATCGTTACGGCATACCCGACGCGCCGCGATTTCCTTACACTATAAAGAGGGAGAAGCACGAGTTCACCGAGTTCCCGATATCGACCTTAAAGCTACCGGGCTTCACGATGCCGATCTCGGGCGGGGCGTACTTTCGCATCTATCCGTATCAGGTGACCAAGCAGGCCATCAAGGCTGTAAATCGGCAGGGCCAGCCGGTGACGTTTTATCTGCATCCTTGGGAGATCGACCCCGACCATCCGCGGATAGACGTACCGCGAAGGATAGCGCTCACGCATTATTTTAATCTCGGTGCTACCGAGCGGCGGCTGAAAAAACTGCTGCGAGATTTTAAGCTCGCACCGATGAAGGATGTTCTCGGGATATCCGCGAATTAGCTTTTATGTCAGACACAACAGGATCGACTGTGGCGGACAAGGTCCGCGATCATTTTCATGATGATGCGGAACGCTTTGACGCGATCTATGAAGAAAAGAAAGGGCCGTTTGCGGCATTCATCGACAACTGGTGGCGCGGCGTCGTGCAAAAGCGTCTTGAACTAAACGTCGAACGGCTGCGGCCGCTCGAGGGCAAGAAGATCCTCGACGTCGGCTGCGGCTCGGGCCGTTTTTGTATCGCTTTTGCGAAGGAAGGTGCCGCAAAGGTCGTCGGCATCGACTTCGCAAAAGGCATGATCGAGATCGCCGACAAACTTGCTGACCAAGCCGGCGTCGGCGACCGTTGCGAGTTTGTTGTCGGTTCGTTTCCTGAGGACGTCGACAAGTCAGATGCGCCGTTTGACGCGAGCACGGGCAACGGATTTTTCGACTATATCGAACATCCCGTGCCGATCATCGCGGCGATGCGCGAGATGACCAAGGGCAAGCTGATAATGAGCTTTCCAAAAGCCGTCGAGTGGCGCGTTCCGCTGCGCCGTGTCAGATTTTTGCTCAAGGGCACACCGCTGTTCCTTTACCGCGAACAGCAGGTCCGCGACATTCTCGCTCAGGCGGGCGTGACCGATTACGAGGTCATTCATCTCGACCGGGACTATCTGGTTGTAGCTAATGTCTAAGCCGGTCCGCGTTCTTCACATCATCACCCGAATGATCGTCGGCGGCGCGCAGGAGAATACGCTCCTGTCCGTCGAGGGCCTGGACGCAATGCCTGAATACGATGTCACGCTCATCAGCGGCATCGACAA
>CAZWSK010000022.1:5523-20494 GCA_964636445.1 uncultured Chloracidobacterium sp. | reverse complement strand
CGTGTCGCCCGGCTCTTGGAGGACAAGGAAATGCGAGATCGGTTTGGTGAGAACGGGCGACGGCACGTCGATCCCAATTTTCGAGCTGAGAAAATGGTCGCCGATATCGCCCAGGTCTATCAGATGCTGCTGACGAAGAAGGCTGAGCAGGTCGCCGCCTTCGATAAGCGGTGACCGGCGATTTTTTGCCTTTTGGTGCAAAAGCAGGATAATAATTACGCGCTATGAAGTTCTTTTCAGATATTAGATTGCTGCTGCTGGCTATTTGGCTTGGCGCGGCGGTCTTTTTCATAGCTGTCGCCCAGGCGGCATTCAGCGTCGTGGAGCAGCGCGAGCTAGCCGGTGCCGTGGTCAATCGAACCCTCGCGGTTTTGGAGTATGGCGGAATGGCGATCGCGATCATTCTGATATTGACCTCATTAGTTGGTACTGCCCGCATCAGCGCGTTTTGGCTCTGGGTGGAAAGGTTTCTGCTCCTCGTCCTGGCGGCTGCCTGCGCGGTCGGGCGTTTTGTCATCGGGTTTTGGTTGTCGTCGCTTCGCGGCCAGATGGGCCGGCCGATCGATGAGGTCGCAGCGGATGACCCGCTGCGTGTGCAGTTCAACACGGTGCACGAATATTCGGTCTGGGTGCTGTTTGCCGGTATGGCCGCCGCGCTGATAGCGTTCTTTATTATTGCGAACCGGAAATTCACGAAGCCGGTATCCGATACCAAAGACGATATTTACGATTTCTCGAAGGAATTCAAGGTCTAACCTTATGCAAGTGATCGAAAACTCGGCGGATTTCGCGTCTCGCTTTGGCCGCTGGCGTGAGAATGAACAACTCGCGGGTTATCCTTTTGTAAAAAACTTACATGCGCCTCTGACACCTGTCCGACGGGCGTTGCCGATGCTAAACCTCGCCCTCATTTCCTCCGCGGGCGGATATATAGACGGAACAGAACCTTTCGATCTGGACTCGAAGGACGGTGACCTCAATTTCCGCGAAATTCCTGTTGAGGTGTCGGCCGAGGATATGCGGTATGCGGCGAAGGGCTATGATCCGCAAGCCGTTATGGCAGATCGAAACGTTCAGGTGCCCATAGATCGCCTCTTGGAATACGCCGCGAATGCTGTCATCGGCGGCCTGAACAACGTCTGGTGGTCGATCAGCAGTTGGATCCCGAATGCAGCTCGTGTTGCGGATGAACTCGGGCCGCAGCTCGCCGAACGCCTCCACAGATACGAGGTGCAGGCGGCCTTGCTCATTCCGGCGTCTAGGCTTTGCCATCAGACGATCGGCATCGTCGCGAGATCGCTAGAGCTTTCCGGCATCCCGACGATAACGCTCTCGGTCGATCCGGCAATCACGGATATGGTCCGGCCGCCAAGGACGGCGTACTATCAGGGCGAGCTTGGCTCGGTCGCGGGCGAACCGAACTGGCGCGAGCACCAACTTCGGATCCTGGACGAAACACTGCGATGGCTTGAAACGTTCGACCAGCCGGGCTCCCGAAGGCTTGCTGTGGCGCTACAAACCCAGGTCGAGGCCGCGCGCGGCGAACGCTAAGGCATCTGCCAGGCCTTTATCGACTCCAGCGGATAAACGAGCATTATTAGGTTAAGTATCAGGCTGTCGCGGATCGTCAGGAGGAGGATCGCTTCGGTCGCGACAAATAGCGCAGCAGACTTCCAGAATCTCAACTTCCACGCCGCGATAAATCCAGAAGCGCAAAACACGATGTCGGCGAGTGAATTGATTATCGAATCGCCGAAGTAATCGAGTGATATCGTTTCTTCGCGATAACGGTTGATCATGTAATTTGTATTCTCCATGATCTCCCAGGAGCTTTCTATCAGCACCGCCAAGACGAATCGCCAGACAAGCGGCATGCGGCGAAAGACAAGGCCGATCAGCCAGAATTCAAGCACGCCGTGCAGCATGTGCGTGAATGAGTAAGGGTCTAGGAGGTGCTGAGAGTTGTGACGCGACCAGATGTTCCAGGCCCACGGCGTGTAGTCGCCAGCCTCGCACCACCATGTGCGGCCGAGCAGACTGAGAGTTAATGTTGTCGCCGCAACGATCAGGAAGACCGCGATCCACGGGTAATTGTCGCTGCGGTCCTCTAACGAGAACAGTCCCTTTTCGTCGGACATCTATTCTGTGGAGACGGTTTCGTCACCGTGAAGCGCGGCGTTGAGCGTATGCCAGCTCAGGCTAGCGCACTTCACACGCGCCGGGAATTCCAGAACGCCCGCGAAGACGCGAAGCTTTCCCAAATGGGTTTCTTCGGCCTCAGGGTCGAGGCCGCCCGTGACCATTCTGTGAAACTCGTCGAATAGTTCTGCAGCTTCTTGTTTAGTCCTTCCCTTTACGGCCTGGGTCATCATTGAGGCGGAAGCTTTCGAGATGGCGCAGCCCGACCCTTTGAACGACACATCTTCGACAATGTCGTCCTTCAGCTTGAGATAGACACGGAGTGCGTCGCCGCATAGCGGATTATTGCCGTCAGCGGTTTGGTCGGCATCATCGATCTCGCGAAAGTTACGCGGATTCTTATTGTGTTCGAGTATCGTCTCCTGATACAGCTCGCTGAGTTCTGACATCTAGGACAATCCTACAATATTCCCGTTCTCGTCTATATCTACGCGTTCAGCGGCAGGATGCTCAGGCAACGCGGGCATTGTTCGCATGTCGCCGCAGATAGGATAGATAAAGCCCGCACCGACGCTCGCGCGAACCTCTCGGATCGGCAGAGTGAAACCTGTCGGCGCCCCTTTCAGCTTCGGGTCGTGGCTCAGGCTGAGGTGTGTTTTCGCCATGCAGATGGGCAGTCCGCCAAATCCGTTCTCCTCATAGGACGCGATCTGCTGATCGGCGAATGGCTCATACCAGACGTCTTCGGCACCGTAGATCTTTTTCGCAATGGTTTCGATCTTGGCCTTTATCGGCTGGTTAACCTCATATAGAAACTTGAATTCATTGGGCCGCTCGGCTGCTTCGACAACCATTTCGGCAAGCTCGATCGCCCCCTTACCGCCATCGGCCCAGTGGGTCGATACAGCGGCTCCGAGGGCACCCGATTCAATTGCTATCCGCCTTACAGCGTCGATCTCTTCCGGATGGTCAGTCTCGAAGGCATTGATAGCGACAACAGGTGTGACGCCGTGGAGCCTGACGTTTTCGATCTGCTTCCGCAGGTTCGCCGCACCGGCCTCGACGTCCGCAACATTGTTCTCCAGCATCTCAGGAGGCAAAGCCTTGCCAGCGACGATCTTGTATTTACCGCTGTGCGACTTGAGCGCTCGTATCGTCGCGACGATCACGCAGGCGTTGGGCTTGAGGCCGCTGTAGCGGCATTTGATGTTAAAGAATTTCTCAGCACCGATGTCTGCGCCAAAGCCGGACTCCGTCATCACGTAATCCGCCGTTTTCACGCCGATCATGTCCGCCAAAATGCTGCTGTTGCCGTGAGCGACGTTCGCGAAGGGGCCCGCATGGACAAGCGCCGGCGTATTTTCGAGCGTCTGCATTATCGTCGGCCGAATAGCGTCACGCATCAGCACCGTCATCGCGCCGGCAGAGCCGATCTCTTCCGCAGTTACCGGTTTCTTGTCGTGCGTGAGGCCGACAACGATCCGGCCGAATCGCTCCCTCATATCGCGAAGCGAGGTCGTTAGAGCGAGGATCGCCATGACCTCAGAGGCAACCGTGATGTCAAAACCAGTTTCGCGGGGGATGCCGCCCTCCATTCGGCCTCCGAGGCCGACGATTATTTTTCGAAGAGCACGGTCATTGGTGTCGACCACGCGTTTCCACGTGATGCTATGCGGATTGATGTTAAGCGGATTGCCGCGAAGCAGTCGATTATCGATCATAGCGGCGAGCAGATTATTCGCCGCCGTTACCGCATGAATGTCGCCCGTAAGATTGAGATTGAACGTCTCCATCGGCACAACCTGCGCGTGCCCGCCGCCGGCCGCACCGCCCTTGATGCCGAATGTCGGCCCTTGCGACGGCTGTCGCAGCGTCACGACAGAACTCTTGCCGAGGTGCTTCATCGCCTGCCCCAGGCCTATCAGCGTCGTCGATTTTCCCTCGCCGAGCGGCGTAGGCGTTATCGCCGAGATGTCGATGTATTTTGCGTTCGGCCGATCCTTGAACTTCTCGAGTACATCGAGCCGGACCTTGCCGATATACGGACTGCCGTAGAGATCGATGTCCTCCGGACCGAGGCCGAGCTGTTCGGCGACCTCGATGACGGGGCGAAGTTTAGCGTGCTGGGCGATGTATAGATCTGATTGCATAATGGCAGATTATCGCCCGAAACTCGGCGCGAGAGAAGTGACCTTACTCACAGAGCTCAAGCAAAGATGTCGATGACCTTCTGGATAGAATCCGCAAGTTTGTCGACCTCTTCGCGCGTGTTGTAGAAAGCAAAGCTCGCCCGTGCTGTTGCCGGCACGTCAAAGAATTGCATTACCGGCTGTGCACAATGGTGACCGGCCCGTATCGCAATTCCCTGTTGATCGAGGATCGTTCCGATGTCGTGTGGATGGACGCCTTCGATGGTGAACGACAGCACACTCGCTTTATTAGCGGCGGTCCCGACGAGGGTCACACCGGGAATGTCAGCGAGCCGAGCAGTCGCATATTCGAGCAGCTCATGCTCATAAGCGGCCGCGGCGTCAAAATCGAGTTCATTTATATAATCGATCGCGGCACCCAGCCCGATGCCCGCTGCGATGGCAGGTGTTCCGGCCTCGAACTTTTCGGGTATCGGGGCAAAAGTCGTTTTCTCGAAACTGACCGTGCGGATCATCCCGCCGCCGGTCTGGTAGGGCGGCATTTCGTCGAGCCACTTGCGCTTGCCGTAAACGACGCCGCTGCCTGTCGGGCCGAACATCTTGTGGCCTGAGAAGACAAAGAAATCCGCATCAAGGTCCTGAACATCCACTGGAAAATGCGGCACACTCTGTGCGGCGTCAACACAGACCGGGACGCCGAATTTGTGTGCCGTCGCGATCATCTCCTTGATCGGATTCACGGTGCCGAGCGAGTTCGAGACGTGCGCGACCGCGACGATCCGCGTGCGCTCATTGAGCATGTTCTCGTATTCGTCGATGATCAGCTCGCCGGCCGCGTTGATCGGGATGACCTTGATCACGGCGCCGCGTTCCTCAGCGATCATCTGCCACGGGATAATGTTCGAGTGATGCTCCATCTGCGAGATCAGGATCTCGTCGCCCGCGTTGATAAACTTTTTGCCGTATGACTGTGCGACAAGATTAATACCCTCGGTTGTACCTCGGACAAAGATGCATTCCTTTATGTCAGGAGCGTTGATGAATCGTTTTACTTTTTCCCGAGCCGCTTCGTAGGCTGTCGTGGCATTCTGTGAAAGATAATGAACGCCGCGGTGAATATTCGAATGCTCTTCCCTGAGATACTTCGACGTGCGGTCGATCACCGATTGCGGTACCTGCGACGAAGCAGCGTTGTCGAGATACACGAGCGGCTTCCCGTTGACGGTCTGCGACAGCACGGGAAAGTCGCGCCTCACCTTTTCTACGTCCCAAGTCATTTCCTTTGCAACAGAAGTCATACTAGATCGTCGTCCCGAGACGATGCAGGACCATTGAATCAAGCTCGGCCTTAATGGAATCGATGCCGATTTTGTTGATGATCTCCTCCGCAAAGCCGTACGTCAGCAGGTTCCGTGCGAGCGACTCGGGTAGGCCGCGGGTCAGCAGGTAGAACAACTCCTCTTCCTCAAGCTGGCCAACGGTCGCGCCGTGCGAGCACTTTACATCGTCATTGAATATCTCGAGCTGCGGCTTTGTATCGACGCGTGCGTCGTTGGATAGCAGCAGGTTCTTGTTCGACTGCTGCGCATCGGTGCCGTGAGCATTTTCGCGGACGAATACCTTGCCGTTAAATACGCCGCGCGACCTATCGTTCAACACGCCTTTGTAGGTCTGATGCGACGTGCAGTTTGGCACTGTGTGATCGATGATCGAGTGCGTGTCATGATGCTGTGAGCCTTGCAGCATGTAAAGGCCGTCGACCCACGCCTCGCCGCCTTGCGCCGTGAACTTGACCTCGACGTCGTGCCGGGAGATCGCCCCGCCGAGATTGATCGACGTAAGATCATAACGGCTGTCTCGTCCGAGAACTGCCTCGGTCACGCCATAACTGAACGCATCCGGCGAATCACGATGCACGCGATAATGCGTTAGGCTTGCGTTGTCCTCAACCATGACCTGAAGGGCCGCGTTTGTGAAACTTCGCGCTGTGGAATTGTAGTTTTCTACGATAGTGGCCGTGCTGCCGGCTTCAGCGATAACGACGATATGAGGAAAGATCGCGGCAGCGTCTTCTCCAGCAAACGAAAATTCAACTGGGTCGTCGATCACCGTGTTCTTTGCGATCCGCAGAACTGCAATATTCGCGAATGCGAGATTGAGTGCGGTAAATCCGTTCCGCTCCATGCGAAATTTCCCGAGCAGATCAACAGGTGATTCCTGTCCGACACCGATCGACGAGGAGCCGATATTCCAATCGAGACTCGCCAGCGATGCGACATTGGTGTACTTCCAGTCCTCCGTCCGCGGTGTCGGAAAGCCGTCAGACTCGAAACGTGCGAAAGCCTCTTCGCGAAGAGCTCGCAGGCGGTCGTCCGGCTCGCTCACTATAAGTTCGCGAAACCGAGCCGCAAAATTCGTCTCTTTTGCCATTTGAGCAGCCATCATTTCCCCGCTGCCTTCACCCAGTCGTAGCCTTTTTCTTCGAGCTCGACCGCGAGTTCCTTTCCGCCTTCCTTGACGATCCTGCCGTCGGCGAGAACGTGGACGAAGTCCGGCTGAATGTAATTGAGAAGTCGCTGGTAATGCGTAACTAGAATGATCGCGTTCTCGCCCGACCGCAGCTTATTCACACCCTCGGCGACGATACGGAGTGCGTCGATGTCGAGGCCTGAGTCGGTCTCGTCGAGGATCGCTAGTTTCGGCTCGAGCACGGCCATCTGCAGGATCTCATTGCGCTTCTTCTCACCGCCCGAGAAGCCCTCGTTCACCGAACGCTTGAAAAACTGCGGGTCCATTTCGACGACTTTAGCCTTTTCCTTGAGGTAGTCATTGAACTCCAACGGGTCGAGCTCTTCCTCGCCGACGTGCTTCATTTTTTCGTTATAAGCGAGCCGCAGGAACTGCGAATTCGACACGCCGGGCACCTCGACCGGATACTGAAACGCCATGAAGACGCCCTCGCGTGCACGTTCGTCCGGTTCTAGTTCATTCAGATCTTTGCCCTCAAAGAGGATCTCGCCCGAGATCACCTCATAGGACGGATGTCCGGCGAGCACCTTCGACAATGTAGATTTGCCCGAACCGTTCGGGCCCATTATGGCGTGCACTTCGCCCTTATTGACCTGAAGGTTCAGCCCCTTCAGGATCTCTTTGCCTTCTATACCGGCGTGTAAGTCTTTGATTTCGAGCAGCATTACTTAGTTATCCGTTACCTTCTTAAACTTGTTTCGAACCTTATCCAGATCGGCTCCGGTCAAGGCATATATTTCCAAATAGCCGCAGCTGCGGCAGACATAAAGATCTGTTGCGTGGGCGTGCGCCTTGATGTCTGTGTATTCGAAGGCATCCGGTGTATACAGCTCACGAAAGGACCAAACGCCTCTGCAATAATGCGCTCGATGATGTGCTCATCGCCAGGCTCCGCCAGCTTGGGCTCAAGCTGCGGCGCTTGCTTGCTCTGAGACATATATCTCGCCTTTCAAATAAAGCACGGCATCGCCCGCCATCCGAACACGATCGCCGCGAAGCTCGCAATACAGATCGCCCCCGCGTTTTGAGACCTGGCGTGCATAAAGATCGTCCTTGCCGAGCCGCGCCGCCCAGTATGGGACGAGCGTGCAATGTGCCGAGCCGGTCACCGGGTCTTCATCGACACCGACGGACGGAGCAAAGAACCTTGACACGAGATCCGACCTGTCCCCGGGAGCCGTCACGATCACCGCATGTACTCCGAGTTCGGTTATTGCTTTGAAATCCGGCTGCAACGCCAGCACTTCAGCCTCACTGTCAAAAACGCAGAGCAGATCGCGGGCCTTGAGAACTTCCTTTGGAACTCCACCGAGGGCCTCACCAAGTCCGGCCGGAGTTTCGCACGGCGACGCGGGACGTGACGGAAGATCCATGACCATTTTCCCGCCCTCGCGAGCGACCTTGAGCGTTCCGCTACGAGTTTCGAATGAGATCTCGTCGCCGGCGTATCCGAGTTGGTTCCACAGCACAAAGGCCGACGCCAACGTGGCGTGTCCGCACAGGTCCATCTCGACTGTAGGTGTGAACCACCTCAGGCCAAAGCCGGTCCCTTCTTTTACAATAAACGCTGTCTCAGCCAGATTGTTTTCCGCTGCAATATCCAGCATAGTCTCGGCCGGCAGCCAATCAGCAAGCGGAACGACAGCGGCCGGATTTCCGGCGAATGGGAGATCCGTGAACGCGTCGACCTGATAAATATCGTATTTCGTCATCCGACCGAACCCTCCAGTTTCAACCCCAACAATTTCTGAGCCTCTACGGCATATTCCATCGGCAGCTCGCGAAAGACCTCTTTACAGAATCCGTTGATGATCAGGCTTACAGCGTCCTCCTGCGAGATGCCGCGCTGCTGAAGATAAAAAAGCTGCTCCTCGCTGATCTTTGATGTGGTCGCCTCGTGCTCAACCTTTGCGGTGTTGTTCATCACCTCGATGTAGGGGAACGTGTTCGCCTCGGAAGTGCCGCCGATCAGCATCGAGTCGCACTGCGTATAGTTGCGAGCACCTTCGGCTTTCGGCATCACTTTGACCAGGCCGCGATACGAGTTGTTCGATCGGCCCGCTGAAATACCCTTTGAAACGATTGTCGACTTGGTGTTCTTACCCAAATGGATCATCTTAGTTCCCGTGTCGGCGATCTGGGCGTTGTTCGTGAGTGCTACCGAGTAGAATTCACCGATCGAGTTATCGCCCTGCAGTATGACGCTCGGATACTTCCACGTGATCGCCGAACCGGTCTCGACCTGCGTCCAAGAGATCTTCGAATTTACGCCTCGGCAAGCACCGCGTTTGGTCACAAAGTTATAAATGCCGCCTTTGCCGGTCTCGTCACCGGCGTACCAGTTCTGCACGGTCGAGTATTTGATCTCGGCATCATCGAGAGCGACGAGCTCTACGACCGCCGCATGCAGTTGGTTGGTATCGAACTGAGGAGCCGTACATCCTTCGTTATATGCCACATAGCCGCCCTCCTCGGCCACTATCAGTGTGCGTTCGAACTGGCCCGATTCCTGCGTATTAATGCGGAAGTATGTCGAAAGCTCCATCGGGCAGCGGACTCCCTTTGGAATGAAGACGAAAGATCCGTCCGAGAATACTGCAGAATTCAACGCAGCGTAATAGTTATCATTTACCGGCACAACCGAACCAAGATACTTCTGTACTAGCTCCGGATAGTCCGCGACGGCCTCGGTAAACGAACAAAAAATAACACCGGCCTCTTTAAGTTTTTCCTTATATGTCGTCGCGACAGACACACTGTCAAAAACTGCGTCGACCGCGACGTTGGCCAGCATCTTCTGCTCGCTGAGCGGTATGCCGAGCTTTTCGAAGGTCTTTATCAGCTCAGGATCGACCTCATCCATAGACGCTTTCTTCGGCTTCTGCCTAGGTGCGGCGTAGTACGAGATATTCTGAAAGTCGATTGCCGGATATTCGAAATTCGGCCAATGCGTGGGCTCCTCCATCTTGAGCCAGTTGCGGAAAGCCTTGAGGCGAAATTCCAGCAGCCACTCGGGTTCATTCTTTTTCGAGGAGATAAGGCGCACAGTGTCCTCGGACAATCCCTTCGGAATGATGTCCGACTCGATATCGGTGACAAACCCGTATTTGTATTCCCGATTAGTTAATAATTCTGCTGCTGTACTCATTTGTGCCTACTGCTGCCTGCTTCCCAACGGCTCGATAGTGCGGTGGATTCCCTGGATGGAGTGGAACATCGCGTCAACGCTCTTCTCATTCCCGATCAGGTCCGCTAATGTGATCCGCGACAGCGCGTTCTCGACGATCTCGTGAAGTCCCACGATCACGGGCCTGATGCCGCAATCACCCTTGTGAACACAGGTATCGAGCACGCCTGTGTAGCTGCCGCAATGCTTGTTGATGACCTCTTTGTCCAGGACGCGAATGATCTCGCTGAGGCGTATCTCGCCGGCTGGCCGTGCGAGCAAGTAGCCGCCCTTTGTGCCGCGGGTCGACTGTACGAAACCCGCCTTATTGAGCAGCCACATCAGCTTCCCGGCATTGGCAGCTGAAATGCCTTCTCGCTCGGCGATCTGCGGCAGCGTCAGCGATTCGCCGGCCGGCAGATTAGCCAACTGCACGAGACAGCGAAGTCCATATTCTTCCTGGGCTGATATCTTCATGCTGCTCTGAATTTAGGTTCGCAAAACATTATTTTTTTGTCAAGATTACGCGCAACGGTTCGCGGCCATCGCATATTGCACGGGCGGGCCTATTGATTCTTAGCTTGCGTGGTGCCCTCGAACCGTGATGGCAGGAATGCAGCCTTAACCGCACCCCAGTTCCCGTTAGCGTCCCTGCCGCGGACATATACGATGTGCCTGCTCGGCGAGACCGTAACGGTTCGAATGACCATTTCCAATGCTGAATTGAACAGGCCGTCCTCCGGAGCCATCGCCAGCGGCACGCCGCCGCGCCAAGGTGGGACGTCTATGTAAACCTCGGCGCCGTTCACCCACTGATTCCCGTTGAACCCGTCGTTTACAAAAGCACGAATGAAGAAGGACTTCGTTCCGCTTCGTGTGACCGTAAGCGTCTCAGTCGTCGGCCCTTCAGAGGTCATGTACGGTGTTCGCGCGATCTTTGCGAGATAAAGCAGGACCGGGCGGTTCTTATTCCAGAAATCGCCGTTCGTGCCGCCGCCGTCAATGCAGGTGTATGCCGGCATGAATCCGCCGCACGTTCCTGAGCCCAAACCGATCTCCATCGCAAGGCCGGCTACGCCGAGTTCGCCGTAAGCATATTCGCGAGCGGTTCCGCTCGTTGGATAAAGGATGACGCTCTGGATCGGGTCGTAGCCGTTGTAGCCAGCCATTCGCTCGGCGATGGTCTTAAGCTGGATATTCGGCGGCGGGGTCGAGTCCTGTCCCCATGGATAAAGGATCAGGTTTCCCGTCGAATGCATATCCAGGAATATTCCCGTGGCATCAGCCGGTGCGGGCGTGGTCTGTCCCGGGCCGCGCTGGTCGGGATACAGTGAGTCGAGCAGGTCCTCAATAAAATACGCCTCGGGTTCAGAAGCAGCCGAAAGGCCCGGGAAGGTCTCGCCGCACGGCGGTTCGGTCGGAAGATTTACGGTTCCCCAAAGATAAGAGAAGTTCCGGTTAAGGTCGATCCCGCGGCTGATCGAAGTACAGTTGCCGCTCGGGTTGTTCATGTTCTTCCGCTTCGAGAGCGATTGTTCGGCGAGTTTGCGCCCGTCAGGATTGACGATCGGCAGTACAACGATCTCATGCTCGTCGAGCAGCCATGTGGCATCTGCATCAACGCCGTAATTCGTCAGCAGATACTCGATAAAGCGTGTCGCGATCTCCGGCGGGACCAATTCTCGAGCATGTATGCCCGCCTCGAGAAAGAACTTTGGCTTGTCACCCCGGATAGAGGCATTCGTCAGACTGATCCCGACGAGGTTATAGCCGTTATTCGGATTCTGCAGCTTTTCCCAGCTCTGGCCGTATGTGAACACACGGGCCAGATTGGGAAATTGAGCCGCCTTCTGGTCGAGAAATGTGCGCGTCTCCTCAACTGTTCGGTAACCGCCGAGAAAAGTCTCGTTTAGGTCGATAGCGGCAAGTTCGGCCGTCAGTTTTTCGTCGATCCGCGCATTCCAGCCCGCTGACGCGAGTTCCGTTAGCTGCTCTTTGTTGGTCCAGAAGATGAGATCGTTGCCGTCACGATACTCCATGAGATCGAGCCCCAGCGTAGCCGCACGGCGCGTTTCGGCCTCGCCTTCTACCGTAATGCGGCCGACGACGATGCCTTCAGCCGTTTGCCCGACGTTCGACGCGACAAGGCAGAGTAATACGACGGCTAGTGCTGACCATCGTTTGGAGACGGATCTCATAGCTTATTCTCCGGTATCGACGAGGATATCAGAGCAGCAACCGATTGTTAAGCGTTTTGCTATAACGTGAAGTTGAAATTGACGAAGCCAACAGCCTTAACCGGCTGTCCGTCGCGAAGAAACGGCTTGAATCGCCACCGGCGGATCGCGTCTTTCGCGGCTCCTTGCAGCATCGCCGGCCCGGTCGTTTTTTGGATCTCGGCGACCTCGCCTTTCTCGTTCACCGTTACTTCGACGGTGACCATTCCGCTGGTACGCTGGGTGCGTGCCATCGCCGGATAGATCGGGGAGGTTTGCAGTGTGGCGTATCCGACGAGCGACCCTACCGTGAGCGGCCCTTGGGCGCCGGATTCCGACGTTTTCGACCGCACGGTTATGACAGGTGCCGCTTCTTTTGTAGACTCTTGCTTAACCTCAGTTAGTTTTGCTTCGGGCTCCGTACGTGCCGGCGACGGAATGTATACAGGCTTCTGCACCGCGGCTATAGCGTTCTCGTTCGTGGACGATGTATCGGGCGGCTTTACCTCGCGTTCGCGGTCCGCGGCGGGCTGGGCTATCGTTGTCGTCGTCGGGGAATTCGCAGAAATCAAGACGTTAGACGGAGCGGCGACCGGTTTTCCGTTCTCGGCGTCGATGACGACACTCCTGGAGCTGGCCATTTCCTCCCGTGTATCCGACACGACATCCTTCCACCGGCGCGAATCGTAGTCGTCGCGTGCCAGGAGGCTACGGGAGTTGGTCGCCTCTTCCAGTAACGCCATTGCCTCAGACGTGCGTACTGGCGTCTTTCCGATCTCCTTTGACTGCGTAACGACGATCTCGAGTGTTTCGCGCATCTTCTCGAGGTCATTTAACGCTTCGAGCGGAAGTGTGCGATCGGTCACACTGATCCCAAGTGCACGATACCGGTCAGCTCTATCGCGGGCGTTTTTGACGACCTGTCCTGCGACAGCCATGTAGTTTGCCGCAGCATTCGGCTTTGCCGTTTTCTGGAGGTTGAAATATTCGTTGAGAAAGTCCTGTGCCCGTTTGTAATCGCCCTGTTCGAGGTAGCTGTTCATCAAAAGGACGCTTGCTACAGACTGAACGGCGGCGTCGCTGGTTTCCTTGCGGATATTCTCCAGCTCATAGCTTGCCGCACTGTAATTACGGACCGCGATGAAGGCCTTGGCTTTCGCAATGCGATCGCGCATAACGTCGCCGGACGTCGGCGCCGGCGGTGGTGATGCGGTTGTTTGTTGAGACGCGGATTGAGCGTGAGAGCCCGCGATCAAAAATCCCAGGACCAGAAAAACCGAAGTGCAAAACCTTCTGACATTTAACGGCATTCTTTCTCCTCCTGCTGAGTTGAATTAGTCCGTAAAGGTCAAGCGAATATGCCCAATAGAAGGCTCACTTATACGACCCGAACTCACGCTACCCAAACTGCTAAAATTCACCAAAATCGACCGTGTTGCCAAGGCCCGCAAACTTAATTACGTAAACTCTTGATGATTTTATCGCGGTATGCGGTTGCGTCTTTTTTTATAACACTTTCGTTCAGGGTCAGCAAACGGCGGTCGCGCATGACGACGCGTCCGTTAATAATGACGGTGCGAACATCTGAGGCTTTCGTCGTGTAAACAAGGGCAGAATACAAGTTGAACATCGGCGTCTGGTGCAGCCCATCCATATCGACTATAACGATGTCCGCACGTTTGCCGACGTCGATCGAGCCCGTGATCGCGTCGAGGTCGAGGGCTCGAGCGCCGCCGATGGTCGCCATTTCAAACGCCTCACGGGCGGACACTACTTTTGGATCATGCAAGAAGTTCTTATGCATCTTCGCCGCGGTGTCCATCTCTTCCCACATATTGAGGTCGTTGTTCGAAGCCGCACCGTCGGTGCCGAGGCCGACCGCCAGGCCTTTCTGGAGCATTTCGGGAACCGGTGCGGTGCCTGAGCCGAGCTTCATATTCGATTGCGGGCAATGGGCCGCACCGACGCCGCGGGCCTTTAGGATATCGATCTCCTCGGGCCGGGGATGCACGAGGTGGGCAGCGATCGTGCGTTCATTCAAAAATCCAATGCTGTCGAGATATTGAACAGGCCGCGATCCGTATTGCTGAACGATATCGGCGATCTCCTTGCGGGTTTCTGAGACATGAATCACCATCGGTGCTCCGGTTTTGTCCGAGAGCGCGCGAACGGCTTTTAAATGCTCTGTCGTGAGCGTGTACGCCGCGTGCGGCGCCAGCGCCGGAACGATCAGCGGGTCGTTCTTCCATTTATTGATAAAACGCTCGCTGTAGGCGAGGGCATCCTGCGGCGTCTTGTTGTCCGCGACCGGAAATTGGATTATCGTCTCGCCGAGCACCCCGCGAACGCCTGCCTTCTTGGTCTCATTGGCGATGGCATCCTCGAAATAATACATATCGCAGTACGTCGTCGTGCCGCCGCGTATCATCTCGGCCAGGCCCAACCGAGTGCCGGCCCTCACAAACGCCTCATCGACATTCTTCGCCTCGGCCGGGAAGATATACTGCGTCAACCAATCATTCAGATCGAGGTCGTCCGAAATGCCCCTGAACAGAGTCATCGGCACATGCGTGTGCGTATTGATCAGTCCGGGAATGATTACCTTTCCCGTCGCGTCGATCGTCTGCCTCGCCCGCACGTTCTGCGTCACGATTCTCCGCGTGCCCATGATGTCGATCTTGCCCTTGGTGATAGCGATCGCTCCGTTCTCGATGATCCGCCGCTCATCGTCCATCGTCACGATCGTGCCGCCGACGATGAGGATGTCGACG
>CAZWSK010000022.1:0-5423 GCA_964636445.1 uncultured Chloracidobacterium sp. | reverse complement strand
GTATCAAACGCCCGCGGCAGCAGGTCTTTCATCTGCACGGTCTCAACGTTGCCGTGTAGATTGGCAAAAATTACGGGTATGTCACCGCCGAATTCCCAGATGATCTGGCGGCAGACGCCGCAGGGCGGCGTGAGGTCTTCGGTGTCGGCGACGACGGCTATGCGGTTGATCTTGGTCTTACCGAGGGAAATGGCTTTCCAAACGGCGACGCGTTCGGCGCAGACGGTCAGGCCATAGCTCGCCGATTCGACATTGCAGCCGACGACGATCGATCCGTCCTCGGTCTCGAGCGCTGAACCGACCTTGAATTTAGAGAACGGCGCGTATGCATTCTCGCGTACCTTCTTCGCCTCTTCTATTAATCTCTCGGGTGTGATTTCCATCAGATCTGTTGTTCGCGAGCCGCGGTTTGTTCTCTTGTCAGCTTCTCACGCACGAGGCTGCAGAGGAAGTCTACACTCACGCCGGTTTGCGCTCCCTCGGGAATGATGATGTCGGCGTGGCGTTTGGATGGCTCCACAAATTCAAAGTGCATGGGCCTGATCGTTCGCATGTACTGGTCCATCGTATGCTGGAATGTGCGGCCTCGCTCTGCGTGGTCGCGCTTGAGGCGGCGAATGAGCCTAACATCGTCCGGCGTGTCGACGAAGACGCGCACATCTAACAGATCAAGTACACGGGATTCCGCAAAAATGAGTATTCCCTCGACAATGACAACAGGCCGCGGCTCGATGATCTCGATATTGGTCGTGCGTGTGTGCGTTCGAAAATCGTACAGCGGCATCTCAGCCGGCAGGCCCTGCTTTAGCCGTAGAATATGGTTAACCATCATGTTGCTGTCGATCGAGTCAGGATGGTCAAAGTTTGCCTGATGCCTCTCGTCCAGCGGCATGTCCGCGAGGTCACGGTAATATGAGTCCTGCTCGACCAGGACGACGTTCTCGGCGCCCACCGCCTCGACTATCGCACGTGCGATAGTCGTCTTGCCGGACCCAGTTCCTCCACAAATGCCAATGATCATATTCGTCCGACTATCCTCGTCAGCAATTCCCCAAACGCATCGGCCGCGACGGCGCCGGTTTCCATCACGTGTGAATGATCGATCTCGCCATCGGTCATTCCAGCAGCATAGTTAGTGATGCACGATATCCCAAGTATTCGCATACTCATATGCCGGGCGGCGATAGCTTCCGGCACGGTGGACATACCTACCGCATCGGCACCGAGCAAGCGGTACATGCGAACCTCGGCGGGCGTCTCATAGGTCGGGCCGGACAGTCCGCAATAAACGCCCATGTTGAGAAAATCACTTCCGCCTCTTTCCGCTGAAACAGCTTTTGCTTCCTCTTCGCAAATGGTGCGCAGCTCGCGGTCATAGACCTCAGTCATATCCGGGAACCGGGAGCCGAATCTCGATTCATTCGGGCCTCGCAGCGGGTTCACTCCAAAACAATTTATATGGTCCGTGATCAGCATCAGGCTGCCCGGCGACATGTCAGAATTCAGACTGCCCGCCGCATTCGTGAGGATGACGTTTTTGATCCCCATCAGGCCGAAGGCACGGACCGGCAGCGTCACCTGCTCCATGTCGTAACCTTCGTAATAGTGAAAACGCCCCTGCTGCACTGCGACCGTCACACCCCTTACAGTGCCGATGACAAGCTGGCCCGCATGGCCCTCGACCGTCGACCGGACGAAACCCGGTATCTCAGAGAAGGGTATGTGCACCGCGTCGCTTATCTGGTCGGCGAAGGCGCCCAAGCCGCTGCCGAGAACGATCGCGACGCGGATGTCGTCGGAACATCGGTCCTTGATGAATGCCGCCGCTTCGGCGGCCTTTTCATAGGTCATATACGCAGGAATCAAAGATTAACACTTTCTTTCCGGTATTGTCCCATGTCCTATTGGTCCCAAAAGAGGTTGTGCCACAAAGCAGGTCATTTGTGGCGCACGGGTTCGCACACATGCCGCGTTGCAAACATAGCACGTTTGCACTCGAATCAATTCTCTTTTCTGTAAGGGGTGCCCAGGGCCTTCGGAGCGCGCGAGAGGCCGATAAAGCCGGCGAGCACAATGATCGTCAGGACGTATGGGATCATCTCAATGAATTGCACAGGGATCGCCTCGCCTGATGGCAGCGTATAGACGCCCTGTATCTGTATGGTCAAGGCCTCCATAAAGCCGAAGAAAAGGCACGCGATGAGCACGGGGACCGGCTTCCATTTGGCCAGGATCAACGCCGCAAGAGCTATAAAGCCGCGGCCGGCCGTCATCTGCTTTGTGAAAAGTGATGACTGCCCGATCGAGAGATAGGCCCCGCCCGCGGCCGCGAGAAGGCCAGAAATGATCACTGCCAAGTATCGCAGGCGGATCACATTCACGCCCGCAGCGTCAGCGGCCTGCGGATTCTCGCCCGTAGCGCGCAGCCGCAGGCCAAACGGCGTTTTGTACAGCAGGTACCACGTCAGCGGGACCATCAAAAATGCGAGGATCGACGCGTATGAGAGCTGGTTGCTGATCATAGGCAGCTTAAAAGCCTTGTCGATCTGCGGCGTCGAGCCGGTCGAATCGTAGATCACGCCGCTGATCAACGCGGGCAGGCCGATCATCAAAAAGTTTATCGCCATTCCCGCCACGACCTGGTCCGCCTCGAATTTCAGACACGCGACCGCGTAAACGAACGCCAAAACGCCGCCGGCAGCGATACCGAGCAGCATACCGAGATACGGGTTGCCGGTCTGGAACGTGATCACCGCGGCCGTAAACGCCCCGGCCAGCATCAGCCCCTCGAGGGCGATATTGATAACGCCCGACCGTTCCGAATACAGCCCGCCGAGCGCGGCAAATATCAGCGGCGTCGCTGAGCGTATCGCGGCAAACAGCAGTGAGAAGGTCAGCAGCTCGCTCATATCTTAATGACGCCTCCCCGCCGACGCGAGCGTACCTGAAGGCACGCGACAAACAAGATGATTATCGCCTGCAGCACCCAACCCAGGTCCTTCGAAACATACCGCGTGAATGCATCGACAAAGATCTCGCCCCGCAGCAGCACGCCGAAGAACAACGCAGCGATCAATACCCCAAACGGATGATTGCGTCCCAACAGAGCGACGGCGATACCCAGAAAGCCCCAATCGGCCGAAAATCCTGACTCAAAATGATGCCGCGTGCCCTGCACTTCGCCGATGGCGACCATTCCGGCGAGCATGCCCGAGACAGTCATAGCGACAATGATCTGCTTTTTTGGCGAGATGCCGCCGTATTCCGCGGCCGACGGATTTTCTCCGACCGCACGCAGCTCGTAGCCCCATTTTGTTTTCCAGAGCAGGACATAAACGACGAAGCACATCAGCAGCGCGAGTAGGAACGCGACATTCAGCGGCACGTCGTGAGGGATGAATGTCAGGTGATCATTGATCCTCGGAATGTGCGCGGCCTCGCCTATCTCAGCGGTCCGCTGTATGGGGTCGCCCGGCATCTTAAAGAAATACTGCGTAAAGTACCCCGCCAAAGCGATACCGATAAAGTTGAGCATGATGGTGTTGATCACCTCATGCGAACCAAACTTCGCCTTTAGCACGCCCGGGATCGCGCCCCATATACCACCGACAACGATAGCGGTAAGCATACAGAGCGGCACAAGTACGATCGCGGGCAGGTCCGCGATCGGCGTCCCCTCGCCGACCATCTTCGTGGTTACACCGCCGAATTTTATGCCGACCCAGGCCGTAGCGAATGCTGCTACGTAAAGCTGGCCCTCGGCGCCGATATTCAGCAGGCCGCACCGGAACGCCACGGCAACCGCCAGCCCCGTAAAGATCAGCGGCGTCGCGTAATGCAGCGTCCAGCCGATGTCCTTGAGCGAGCCAAACGAACTGGACAATAGCCACGAATACGCCGCGATCGGGTCATCGCCGAGGATCAGTATTATGATCCCGCCGACGATAAACGCCGCGACAACGGCGACAACCGGCCACAGGACTTCGCGAAGGACATTCATTAGGATCTGGAAACGATGCTCAACAAATATAACCGACAAAACGCAAAACTGTCACCCGAACAGGCGAAAAAAGTCAGAAAATAGTACTTGACAACAGCACACTCAGATTTTATTATGATTATAGACTAACTAAGTTAGTCGCTATCTTATAATTATTGGAGGAAACGAAATGTTTTTAGCTAAATACGATCCATTCAGGGAAATTCGCAGCCTTCAAGATGAAGTGAACCGTCTGTTTACGGCGAGCTATCCGACATCGGGCGGCCGCGAGGAAATGCTGAACAACTGGCATCCGCGTGTGGATGTGTTCGAAAACAACGACAGCCTGGTGCTTGAGGCGGAGCTGCCGGGTATGACGAAGGACGACTTCGAGCTCTCGTTCGAGAACAATATGCTGACCCTTAAGGGCGAGCGGAAATTCGAGAAGAAGAGCGAAGGGGACAACTATCACCGCATCGAGCGTGGTTACGGGTCGTTCACGCGTTCCTTTACGCTGCCGGCGACGGTGACGGCCGAGGGCGCTAAGGCCGAGTTTGAGAACGGCATGCTTCGTGTCTCTCTGCCGAAGCGCGAAGAGACCAAGGCCCGTAAGATCGAGATCACCGGCGGAGATGCCGGGGCAAAGACGATCGAGGCCAAGACGGCGAGTGCCTAATTCGGCCGGTTGATTCTAACAGGATGGACAGGATCAACAGGATGCAGATCATCCTATAGATCCTTTCCATCCTGTTTAATTTTTATTTCGTTTAGAATAACGATATGCGATTCGACAGATTTACCATCCGCGGCCAGGAAGCCGTGCAGGAAGCCATCGGCATCGCCGAGCGCAACGAAAACCAGCAGGTCGAGCCTGAGCACCTGCTAGCGGCGATGCTCGCGCAGGCCGAGGGCGTGGTTAAGCCTATTCTCGGCAAGATCGGCGCGAATGCGCAGCCGATATTGGCAGAGGTCGAGGCGGCAATTGCAAAGTTTCCGAGGGTTTCCGGCGGCCAGCAATATTTCTCGTCGCGCACGAACACCATCTTTCAGGATGCTCAGAAAGAGGCCGAGAAGATGGAGGACGAATATCTGTCGACCGAACACCTGCTGCTCGCGATCGCGGCGGAGAAGACCGGCGACGCGGGCCGCATTCTTCGTTCGAACGGAGTGTCGAGCGAAGACCTTGAAAAGGTCGTCACCGAGATGCGTGGTGGCTCGCGCATCACGGACCAGAATGCTGAAGAGAATTTCCAAGCGCTCGAAAAATACGCACAGGACCTGACCGAACGCGCACGCAAAGGCAAGCTCGATCCAGTGATCGGCCGCGACGACGAGATACGTCGGACGATCCAGATCCTTTCGCGTCGTACTAAAAACAATCCCGTACTGATCGGCGAGCCCGGCGTGGGTAAAACCGCGATCGTTGAGGGACTCGCGCAGCGCA
>CAZWSK010000021.1:0-22570 GCA_964636445.1 uncultured Chloracidobacterium sp. | reverse complement strand
GCCGAGACGATCTCCCAGCTCCCCGAGCCGCTGTCGCGGTCAGCACTAATATGCGTCGAGACGAACATTGTCTCAGTGGGAACCTGCCGAAATTCCGGTTTGCTCCAAACGGCCCCCCAAGCGTCGAGATATGAGCCGTCATTCGGGTAACGATTCTGAAGGTTAACGACCGAGCCGATGTTGACCGGCGCGCGGTCAGATCTGCGAACAGGCCCGGCAGCGAAATTCCGGCCTCCATTCTTCCCGACCCCGGCACCGCCGAAATAATTTGTGTAGAGCGCGTATCCGCTGCCGACGAAGGCAATTAACAATATCGATGCGGCTATCAAGCGTGGCGAGGCAAGGACCTTCGACCATGATAGAACAGTAGCCGCATGCTCGGCCGGATCGCTGATGGTTATCGTTTCTTGAGCGAGGACGTGCTGAACGATCTGTTCTTCGACGATCAGCGTAGTGTCGCTTTCGTCCGTAAAAGAAACATCGGGCGTGAATCGATAACCGACCTTCGGGACGGTCTGGATCAAGGTCCGCCCATCAGAACCCTCGGCAAGTTTTTCCCTTAGCCACGAAACGTTGCGGGCCAGAGTAGTTTCCTCAACGTAGGTATCGGCCCAGACCGCATCGAGCAGATCGTTCTTCTTCGTTGTCCGGCCCGCGTTCTGTACGAAATAGAAAAGCAGATCGAACTGTTTCGGAGTGAGCTGGATGGGTTCATCCTCGCACAGCAGCCTGCGCTCAGATGCGTCCAGGCAAAACTTTCCGAACCTAAATTTACCCGTCATCTTTAAGTTAAAACCCGCAAATAAACGGTATCTCCATTTATCCAGCAAATATCCAAATAAAATCCGAAAAAACTCCAGACAGATAGTGGGCTAAACATCTAGGTTGGGAACCGCACTGCATTCTAGGGCGAAACCGATATGCAAATCAAGCGGGAATTAGAGGTAAAGGTGAGCGCCAGCCGCCGTTTCATAATTCGCCAGCTGCCCTCGGATATGTCTCACGGTCCGTGCGTACAGTGCGGAGAGCCGATGGTCCTGGCGGAACAGGCCGCCAACCTGTTGGGCGTCAACCAGCGCCGGATCTTTCAGCTCATTGAGACCGGCAAGGTTCACTTTGCCGACGCCACGGCAGGCACGACCCTGATCTGCATCGCGTCGATGACAAGCGAGGACAATGTCGACGGATCGGGTCGCGATACAGAGAAGTAAGTGCGTGTGTCGAATACCCAATAGGCGCCGACGCTTAAAAGAATTATTGGGGGATGTGCAACCTCAGAACCCTGATACCGAGGGTTCATGGTCCATTAGGAAACCGGAGTTTCGAGAAAGAGCATATGAATAGTACAAAGTTCCGCTTGGCAATGTTCCACGCCTTCAAAGGGATGATGATCCTCAGCCTGTTGGCGGGGCTCTCCGGCTGCCGCGAACTGTCGGTGATGCTTGATCCCGGCAAGGACGCGACAAAAAAGCAGCTGAAGGTCGTGAAACGCGACAAGCCGAATTTGGAGTCCGATCCGGGAGAGCGGGCCGTCGATCCTGATTCGGCTGATCTAGTCGAGGCGACCGAAGAGGAAGCGGCCGAGGACGGGATCCTCGCTCAACAAACTGTGTCTGCAGCAGACGTCGGTTCCGGGGATGAGGAATCGCTAATTGCGGACATCGAGCGAAAGGCAAAGGCGATCGTCGGCCGGTGGGAAGTGACGACAGGCACCGATGACTACATCGCTTTTGAGTTCAGCGAGCCCAAAGCCGAGGGCGATACGTTTACCGGAACATATACGTTCTTCGTAAACGACATACAGGAGAAGCCGGCAAAGTATGTTGTCTCGCGTGAGGACGTCATTCGATTTTTTGCTGACGGGGCCGAGCTCAAAGCGCTAAAGGTGATGATCTCAGCCGACGGCCGAGCACTGACCTATTTCGGCAACAAGAATATTCCGGAAAAATTGGCACGCGCCGGTTCTATGCCAAAGCAGCCGGCGAAGAGGCCCGATATTCCTGCCGAGGAAGCGCCAAGACCAAAGGCCGTCAGGCCTGAACAGCATGATCAATAGAGCGAAGAGGCCGGCTGACAGCTGCCTGAATTTGAAAGTTCACGGAGAACAAAGATGAATACGAACTACGGTAAACTTTTGCGACATTTTTTATTCCTACTTCTCGGTCTCGCGATCATCCTGCCCACCACGGGCTGTACAGAAAAGAAGCCGCGAGTTTCCAGGTCCGACCCTTCAGCGGATGCGATGACGGAAGAGCCCTCGAAGGACGTAATGGTCGTTCAGAACAACCAGGCCGCGAATTCCGGTGCTCCGGCCGCGGCGGCTGCGGCCAAATCCTCAAATCCGTTTGAAGGAACATGGGACGTTGACGTGAACGGGAGCTTTGCGAACTGGACGTTCAGCTATGCGACCAAAAAGGACGATAAATTCGAGGGGAAGATCACAGACGGAACGAATGCCGTGATCGGGACCTACATCGTTTTTCCGAACAAGACGATCGAACTCAATGCGGCCGGCGTCAACGCGATAGTTGCCTATAAGATC
The DNA here is from genome assembly GCA_964636445.1 of uncultured Chloracidobacterium sp. Lineage (GTDB taxonomy): Bacteria > Acidobacteriota > Blastocatellia > Pyrinomonadales > Pyrinomonadaceae > OLB17. The sequence continues at coordinate 20,028 of CAZWSK010000021.1, read as the reverse complement.
TCGGGCAGCAACAGGATCGATATCGACGACGGCGGGACAAAGGTCATCCTCACGAAGGGCAAGACCAACACAACGGCTCAGAATGACGGCAATATACTTGCCTCTCACATCTGGACAAACATCAACAATCCGAGCGACCGAATTGAGTTCATGTCGGTGAGGAAATCCAGTTCGGGCTGGAATGGTTCGGTCAATCTACTCGGGGGCTCAGGATCGGCAAGCGGCACGTTCTCCCTCACTCCGGGAAAGCTAACGATCACCATCTCCGGCAGCGTCGATGTCTACACATACCGAATACGGAACAGCGGAACTACCCTGGACCTCACCGATGCCAGCGGCAATACGGAGACATTCAATTAATTGGAGGGCCTGGAGCATATGAGCAAGCGAAAGATAAGAAACGTTCTAATGACCTTTTTCGTTCTCGGGACCTTGATCCCGTCGGCCGGCTGTCAGGCGGCCTCAGACCTGTTCAATCCGGATACATATAACTTCTACGGCTCGGAGCCGTGGGAGAGGAATCAGAAACGAAAGCCGGCGAAACCCAAGACCCTGAAGGATGAAATGTAGCTCGCCTGCGCGACCCGAAAAGTTATGATCTGTCCAAATTGTAAGGTTTCAAATTACGGAAAGAATAAGTTTTGTGCGGACTGCGGAGCGCGGCTGCCAGAGCCTGCGCTCGAAACGCAGGCGTCGGAGAGTCCAACATTACTGCATCCGGGCCAGCAGCAGTACTATCAGCAGCAGCCTCCTCCTCCGCCGTATACAAACCAGCCTACGCATGCGGACGCCGCAGAACCGCCGAAGAAGCGGTCCAGAGCTCTCCGCTATTTGATGATCCTCATCCTCATCCCTCTCGTGCTCTTTGGCGGCGCTCTGTTGGCGATGAATTTCCTCGTCATCAAGCAGGCGAACAGGTCATACATGCTTGGTGACGGCCATAAGGGCGAGGAAAAGAAGGTGCTTCAACTCGATCCTGCGGCCGGCAAACTCTTTGTCGCGAACGCCGACGAGAGTAAACCTCAGTTGTGGCAGATCACGCCTGACTCAGGCGTCGAGGATTCATATCGTTTCGTCAACCGCGAGACCGGAGACGCTGAATCACTTGAGGTCGTTGACGACAAATTTGACTTTAATGTTTCAGTGAATGGATCGGCCGAGGACGATGGACAGCTCTGGGCGATCACAAATATCGCGGGCGATACCTATCAGATCACCAATAACTGGCTCGGCGACTCGAAGGTGCTCACACACTATAAGCAGACATATCGGTTCCTCAGAATGCGCGACACGGGCAACAAGGAAGGCCAGCTTTGGAAGAGGATGCCGGCAAAGGGCGGCGGCTATTACATCGTTAACAAACGTTATGGCGACGGCTTTGCTCTCGACGCGGTATATGAAGGCGAGTTCATCGACAAGATGAAAATGGGGAAAGCCGGAAAGTTTGGCAACCAGATGTGGTTGATGAGACCGGCCGGAAAGGACTTTTACACGCTGACAACAAAACTGCACGATTTCGACAAGAAGAACCGATCGTTGGACGTCGATCCCGACAAAAAGGAATTCGTCAAAATGGCGCAGTCCGGCAACTACTCAGGGCAGAAATGGAAAATGACCCCCGTCGCCGGCGGCTATTTCAGGCTTACGACCGAATTTCTCGGCGACGGCAAATCGCTCGAGGCCGTAACTTTCTTTAAATACTACATCGAGATGCGAAAGGCCGCGGCCGATGACAAGGGCCAGTCCTGGGTGCTCGATCGGACCAACTGATAACAGAATAAGGAGAACAATATGAAACTTTCAATGGCAGCAGCTTTGGCTTTGGCGATGGTCTTCGGCACCGTTCTTTTGCCGGGTACGGGTACTGCCGGCACGGTTACGCGTAAGGTCACTGTCGCCCAAGACGACTGTGTGGTGACCGGGAGCAACAATGTCCCGCTCCGAGTGCGTTCAACCCCGAACGGCAGGATAGTGGGCAAACTAAAGATCGGCTCGCATATCAAGGCTTGGGACCTGGTTACGGACAGAAATGGCGAGTACTGGACCAAGATAAAGTGGGGCAGGGGCTTCGGCTACGTTTCAACTCAGTTCATCAGCTGCGGCTAATAGCAACAGGTCCTCGGCGAGATCTTGTTGGATAAGACCAGCTGTATGTGATTTCGCGCGGCGCGAAAGACATGGCGATGCGGCCCGGTCGGAACGCATCGCCGTTTTCTTCGGATCGTGGCTCAGTCAGCTCCGTTTATTCAGCATCGGTTTCACGCCTGGGTCGCTAGGCGCACTGCCCGCCTCGTAGGTCAGAAGCGTGCCGCCGAAGCCGATCGCCCACCCTCGATCACCGTTGAATACCACTTTCTCAAGTTTGTGCGTGACGCCTGACTTGACGTCGGTCCAGGTGTTGCCGCCGTCGCGGGTGCGGACGATGATGCCGTGGTCGCCGACGGCCCAGCCGTTGGTCGCGCTGGTGAAGTAAACGTCGTTCAGGTTCGCGGTAACCGTCGAGTCCTGCTGTCGCCACAAGCGGCCGCCGCCGGCCGTTCGAAAGATGCGTCCCTTTGTTCCAACAGCCCATGCGCCGTTCGTGCCGGCAAAGTACACGGCGTTGAACTTCGTATCAAGCTCACCGAGCAGCGAGGCCTTTTCCCAAGTCAGGCCCGAGTCCTCGGTGAACATGATCGTGCCGCCGGCACCGACCATTGCGCCGAAGCGTTCACTGCCAAATCCACCGTCGAGCATTAGAAAATGGATCGCCGTCTGGATCCGTTTCCACGTCTTCGCGTCCTCCTGCAGCCGATACATCACGCCGCCCTCGCCAAATGCGAGAGCTGAACCGTTCTCATTGAACAACAGCCGAGTGACCCGCTCGCGGCCGGCATCCTCAAATTCAAATTTCTCCCAGGTCCGACCGCCATCTACGGTCTTGCGGATGTATGAAGTCGGATTGTTGCCGCGTGCGTACGGGTTGCGTTCGCAAAGAAGCCAGCCCGTCATCTCGTCGACAAAATGCACCTGTAGGAACGTATCCGTGCTGAATTTCGGCCGCGGCGTCCATTTCGCTCCGCCGTCTTCGGTCGTCAGCATCATACCGTCGGTCCCGACGATAAAGCCTTTGTATCCATCCACAAACGCAATGTCGCGCAGCCACGCGAAGCTATTTGTCGTGCGCTTTTGCCACTCGGCGTGGGCAGACGACGCTCCGGTGAGAATGATGATCGCCGTCAATGAGACGCAGAGAGTTCTGACGTATCTGTTCATTTTTTCGTTCTCCGTTCTCAAGGCTGCGCCCTAGAGCGGGCTTCCAAGCATATACCTCACCATGCTCGCTTTCCCGAGATAGTCGAAGACCTTCTCGATGCTAAAGCCTTTGCCCGTTACGAATACCTGATCGCCCGGATTGAGGAATACCATCTCCGTCTTGCCGGCCTCCATATCAGCGAGGCTTACGATGCGTTTACTCAGGCGGCCATCGTCGGTATAGCTCACGACCGCGACCTTCTTTTTATCGCCATTCTTCGTCACACCGCCGGCTTCGAGAATGGCCTCATAGACGCTGACCTTGCGGTCCATTACGCGAACGCCCGGCACGGCTACGTTGCCCATCACGCTGTAGCGCGTGGCATTTGCCTTATCGAGGGTGACGGTGACCTTTGGGTCGATGATGAATTCGTCGAGCTTCTGCGTGATCTCGCCCGCGATCTGCTCGACCGTACGGCCGGCGACAAAAATGCCTTCGCGGATCAGCGGATAAGAGATACGCGCATTGGGCGGAATGGTAATGCCCGTCTTGCAATAGTCCGGGCACTGGCCAAAGACCTCGACCGAGATCACGTCGCTCGGGCCGAGCCGGTACTCGCGAAGGTAATTATCGTAGTACGGCAGTATCGCGTTTTCGACGTCCTTAGGATCCTCATCTGCCGGATCGTCGGCCGATGTCGGCGCCGGCAGCGGAATGGTTTTTTCCGTCTTCTTGCCCGTGCCGCTTTTTCCCTTCGTGTTCTTTGTCTTGGCTGTCGCCTGGCCAAATGCCGACATGGCAACTGCCGAGGCGCACACCGCGATCATCAAAGTTTTGCTCAATAAGAGTATTGCTTTCATCCCTTTATCCTCGTTCCCCCTAAAAACGTCTATTAACTTTCGCGCTCCAGACTATCGACCGCCTTTTCCGAAAAGGACGGTCTTTACCGTTTCAAAAACGATCACGATGTCGAGAGCCAGGCTCTGGTTCTTGATGTAATACAGGTCGTACTGCAGCTTCTGCATCGCATCCTCGACCGAGGCACCGTACGGATATTTGATCTGGGCCCATCCGGTCAGGCCGGGAGCGACCAGGTGGCGGTGTTCGTAGTACGGTATCTGCTCTGCAAGCTGACTGACGAAATGCGGCCGCTCTGGCCGAGGGCCCACGAAATTCATCTCGCCTTTCAAGATATTCCAGAACTGCGGTATCTCGTCGATACGCAGCTTTCTAATGATCTTCCCCACGCGCGTGACTCGATCGTCATTTGAGGTCGCCCATATCGGCTGGCCGTCAGCCTCGGCATCGGTACGCATCGAGCGAAACTTGATGACCTTGAAAATGCGGCCGTTCTTGCCCACACGTTCCTGTTTATAGAAAACGGGCCCGCGGGACTCGAGCTTTATCAGCACGGCTGTCAGCAGCGCGACCGGCAGGCTCAGGATCAGTCCGACGAAAGCCAGCATCCGATGTGCTGATTCCCGAAAAATGACTTTTACCGGCGAATCTTTCCTGCGTCCCGCGAATATCAGCCACGACGGCCTCAGCATGTCGACGTGGACCTTGCCGGTGATGCGTTCGAAGAACGAAGTGCATTCCTCGATAGATATCTCGCCCGCGAGGCTCATCTTCAGCAGCGCCTCGGTCGGGAAGGCTCCGCGGCGTTCGCGCACGGCGATCACAACGCGGTCGACCTTTTCGCTGACGATGACCGATTCGAGCTCATGGGCCTTGCCAAGAATGACGGATTGCCCGAGCTTCTGCATCGGCTTTGCTCCGTTCTCAGAAACAAAGCCAACGATGCGATAGCCGGCGTCACGCCGCTGCCAAACAGCCTCGGCGGTGTCGATAGCTGTCTGGCCTGTGCCGACGACGAGTATCTTTTCGCCGATCTCCGGATGGCCCGTGAGCGAATGAATAAAGATCCGCCAGCCGATCAAAAGGCCTAGTACGAGCGGCACCGAAATGACCGAAACGCCGCGGCCGAGGAGCAGCGGCGGGACAAAATAGAACAGCAGCGCAAGCAGCGCCCAAGCAATTCCCAACGCTTGCACGAGCCGCAGCAGCAGCTCGCGGCGATTGGTCATCACTATGTAATCGTATAGATCGTAGAAATAGAGAATTATGAGGCAAACGGCAGCTGCAAGCGCGATCTTGAACCAGCCGTTCTTGTTGTTGAGTTCGTTCTCGGAGCCTGCGAAGCCGAGCCTCAGATACATTGCCGCAATGACGCCGCCGTACAAGATGGCGGCGTCAGCGACCAGTAAAAAGAAGATCCTCGGACTAAAACGTGCAGCACTCATTTTTGCGAAAACCTTACGGACTAACGCCCGTTTCGCCCAGACGTTTGTAGTTGTAGTAGCCGTAGTTGTACTGGCTCTCGTCCAACACGTCCTCGCTTTGGTTTAGAACGACGCCCAGCAGGCGGTCCTTGGGGAGCGGTTCTAGAATTCGTTCGAGCACGCCGTAGCGCGTGCGGTTTGCCCTGACGACGAGCATCGCCCCGTCGGCGTGATTGATCAGCACCGTCGCGTCAGTGAAAATGCCGAGCGGTGGAGCGTCGATAATGATGTAGTCGAACATCTCACGCGCCTCGACGAGAATGTCCTTGAATTTGTTTCCTGAGATCAGTTCAGCTACATCAGTACGTGCCTCGCCGCCGGGCAGGATGTGCAGGCCGGAAGGTTCAAGTCTGACGATCGCATCGCTGAGCGCACACGTTCCCGCGAGAACGTCCGACAAACCGCGGTCCGTCTCGATACCCAGATAGTCCGCAAGGCTCGGCATACGCAGGTCGCTGTCGATGATCAACGCCCTTACGCCGTCCGTCTGCGCGAGCATCCACGACAGGTTCATGGCGGTGATGGATTTGCCCTCGCTCGGGTTGATACTGGCGACCACTATGGACTGCAGCTTTTGGCGCTGACTGCGGTGCAGCACGTGAGTACGAAGGCTGCGGTATTCCTCACAGTACGAGGAATTTGGGCTGGTGATCGCGACCAGCCGCGGCTCAACACGTTCGGGGTCGACCGTCCACCTGATAAAATCAGGCAGCGGCCGACCACCGACTCGCGTTAAGGTATCGGCGTCCAATTTTGCCCCGGCAGTTATTTCCGATCCGTGACCAGGGAGTGCCGTCCCGGTCACAAGATCCGGCTGCCCCATGAACGCCGAACTTGGTGTACCAATGGTGACGCCCTCAAGCAGGTCGGGCGGCATATTCGGCTGCCGCTCGCCCCTGTCGAAGGGAATGACCTCCGCCGGCGGCCTGACACGCACGCCCTCGCGGGATTCGGTACTTTTCTTTTGTATTGCCTTTAGGATGCTCATAGTTTATTCGCTCCTAAACTCCTAAAACTTGTGAAACGTCGGCCGCGATGAGCCGATCTCGAGATTTACTTCGTCGTCGACATGCTCGAAAGTGAGCCCTCCATTCGTGTAGCCATTGCCGTTCGAATGGCCGTTACCATTTGAATTGCCGTTGCCGTTGCCGTTCGGCTTTCCGTTGGCGAGACTGCCGAATGGGTTATTCGCACCATTGCGGTTGCCATTCGTGTGGTCGATGATAGTGTCCTCATTAAAGACTCGCGGTTTGATCGCCTCTGTACGGGCCTGGCCCTGCAGCATCTCCTCCTGCGCCGTCGGCAGAAGAACGCCGCCCGTCGGAGCATCATGGACGGCGTCAGCGATCGCAAGCGCCTCCTTCCGAGGCAGCATGTCGAGGTTCTCGGCGACAGTTTCGATGATCTGCCGGCTGATGACCTGTTCGCCGGCCGAGTAGGCGGCGAGCATTGCGTTGTCGCAAATGTTGTTGATATTGCGGGGAATTCCCTCTGAGCATTGGAAGATAAAATCGACCGCGCCCGGCGTAAAGATATTCGGCTGGTCCGAACCGGCGATCAGCAGACGCTCAGTGATATAACGATCGACTTCCTCGACAGTCGGGAAGTTGTGCATGTTGCAGCGGAGAGCAACACGCTGCTTGAGCTGGCGCAGGTTCATCTGGTTCAGCTTGTCGCGAAGCTCAGGCTGACCCGTGAGCACGATCTGCAGGTGCTTTGCATTGTCCGACTCAAAATTGAGGAGTAAACGAATTTCCTCGAGTACGTGATCCGACAACTCGTGCGCTTCGTCGATAATGATCACCGTGCGAAGCCCGCGGCGATGACGTTCTTCGAGCACCTTGCCGAGGATCGAGAGCAGCTCGCTCTTGTTCGACCAGTCCTTGATGCCGAGCATCTGCGTGACGTGATGATAGAACTCATCCGTCGAGAGCCGCGGATTAAAAACATATGCAGCCAGGACGCTCGAATCGAGCCGCCGCAGTATCCATCTGAGCGCCGTCGTCTTGCCGGTACCGACCTCGCCCGTGAGCACGATCAGCCCTTTGGCCTGCTCGAGGCCGTAATACAGGCTCGCGAGCACCTCGTTATAGCTCGGCGTGAATACGATGAAACGCGGGTCGGGCGTCAACGTAAACGGCGCATCGTCTAGACCAAAAAATTCGTTATACATAACCTTTGCACTCCCTTTGAAATTTCAAATCTCAAATTTCAAATTCAAAAAAACTAACACCCAACACTCAGCCCCTAACACCTTTCTGCCCTACGAGATCAACTTGTCGAATAACCTCGTCGCCTGCAGGATGATGACGATCAGCGGTATCACTCCGATCGCCGCTGCTACGCCAGCCGCCAGTCGAAGCTGCGATGAGCGGCGGATCCAGGTCTTTTCCGCGACGGACAGCAGCGGCGGCACCGATGCCAGCACAGGCAGGCCCGTGTAATGCTTTGCGTCGTCAATATTCTGTATCTTGAACAGCCGCGGCACCTCGAAGAACGCCGCGATGAAAAGCCCGAGGACGAGTCCGATCCCCGTGCCGACCATTGTCAGCAGGAACCGTTTTGGTGCGACCGGTGACTGCGGTACGTTTGCCGGGTCCTGCACCCGGATCGTCTCGCCCTGTGCACTTGTTTCGACCCCGACGACGGTTTCGGCGTCATTCTTCTTCTTCAGGATCTCGTCGTATGTCGCCTTCGCTGACTGATACCGCTGGTTGATGCCCTCGAGGGCGACCTTGACGCTCGGGATCGAATTGATCCGTGACTCCAGGACCGAGATCTGGCCCGCGTTCTGTTGCCGCTCGACGTCCTTTTGAGCGATCTGCTGCTCTAGCTGGCCGATCTGCGCGGTGATGCGCTGGTTCTCGAGCTCAAGATTCTTTTTCTGCAGGTCGGCCTTGCGTTCACTTGCCCTGCTGGCGACGGCGACACGCTTGTCGGTGCTCTTTCGGAGGTTCTCGACCTCATCGTTGAGCCGTGCGATCTCGCTTTGCTTGGCGATCACAGCCGGGTGCTTTTCTTTGTAGACCTTTAGCAAATTGTCGAGCTGGCCCATAAGGTCAGCACGCTTTTGAATAAGCTGCGCATACGCCGGCGTGTCTTCGATCTGCGAAGCCATCCGCGCTGAGTCCTGCGTTTCCTTTTCGCCAAAATCCTCAATGAGCCGCATCTGACGGTTATTCGCCGAGATCGCGTCGCTCAGCCGGCCTTTCTCGTTGAACAGCGTCTGCTTTTCTTTGACGATGGAATCATCGCGTGAACGCAGGCCCTGGAGCTGTGCCACCAAGCCCTGTTCCGACTCAGGCAGGGTCGCGACGTTTTGCGTCATGATGTCGAGCCGCTGTTTTTCGAGGTCGTCCAGTGCGGTCTTTTTCTCGTTGAGCTGTCTTTCGAAAAGTTCATTGGTCGACTCGGCGATCTCGACCGAATTCTGCACCTGTGCGTTGACGTATTTGCTCGCAAGCTCCGCAGTCACGTTTCGGGCCGCCAGCGGATCGCGATCCCTATAGCGGATTCGAAACGCCGCGACCTTGTCGTTACCGGTGTTCTCGAGGTCCACGCGAATGTTCTTGTACATCTTGTCGACGACGAGTTCCATCGGCATTCCAGAAGAACGCTCGACCTTGTAGAGGTCGTACTTCTGGATCATCGGCTCGAGCGATGAGCGGCTTAGAACCTCCTGGTTGATCGTCGAGAGGCGCTGGGAAAGGCCTTCGTCCGATAGCGGCTGGACGAGGTTCGCCGAGATCGTCGGCGGTTTGACGGTGAGCAGCGAGGTTGACTCGTAAATGCTCGGCAGCCGGTAGACGACATACCCGATCGCGGCCGTGAGCGTGATCATCGGCAGCACGATCATCCACTTGTTTCGCTTCAGCATTCCGGCCAGTTCGCCGGGCTTTCGTTGTCTGAATTCAGCGCTCATTGCAATTCACCTATTTCGCCGGTTTTTCGTCACCGCTCGCCGGCCTCGACATCATCCGCCGCAGCAATACCGCCGCCGCGACCAGCAGGACACCAAAGACCAGGAGTCCGACCGATTCCGGTATCGAGACCAAGAGCATCTCGATCCTCGCGACCGCTTTCTCAAAAAGTGCTAACGTCACCGTGATTCCTTAATTCCTTCCGTTACAGCCGTGCTGTGGTTTTATCGCCGGACTTTGCGAGGGCCATTCCTAGGCGTTCGCGATAGCCGGGGTTTGGTGCTGTGCCCGCCTTGCGTGCATTCGCCTCCTCGATCGCCACAGCCTTTCGCAGGTGGCCTATCGCGGTCGAGGTCAGGCCCTTTTTCAGGTAGACCCAGCCGAGCGTGTCGTAATAGCCCGGAACGGATTGGTTCTTGCTCACCGCTAGCGTCGCGAGCTGCAGGGCCTCGTCGAGGTTGCCGTGCGTGTCTGCGATAAGCCATGCGAGATTGTTCGCGGCTATCGCGGTCTCAGGGGCCACCTCAAGAGCCTTTCGGTAAGCCCTTTCTGCATCGGCCCGGTTGCCCCGTGAATCCTCCAGCATTCCGATCAGCGTATAGACCTCAGCCGTCGGCCGCTTTTCCAACGCCCGGTTGTACTGCGCCAGCGCCTCGTCGGTGCGTTTTTGTGCGACCAGCAGGCTCGCATAGGCCGAATAAGCCGGCAGATAGCTCGGATCAAGCTCGATCGCCGTCGTGAGCTCACGCTCGGCCATCGCGGGGTTCTTTTCCGCCGTAAAGACCGTAGATCGCAGGTAATGCAGCGCCGCCATCATGTCCGCGCGGCCCTCGTTACGGCCGAGCAGTTCCTCGATGCGCTGATGTGCCTTAGCCGACTGGCCGAGGCTGATCGACGTATTAACGATGCCCGTGATCGCGTCAAAATTCTGTGCGTCGAGATTCAGCGCCTTTTCGTAAAGCTCGCGCGCGCCGTCGTGTTTCCGTTCGGCGATGAATACCTTCGCGAGGTTGACCAACGCCGCGCTCGACTTTGGCGAGACCCGCACTACCTCCCGCAGGTCGCCTTTGGCTTCCGTCAGCTTGCCGAGGTCGAGGTTTGCGAGGCCGCGTGACGAGATACCTCGAATACGAAGGTCAGCCAACGCCTGCGGATCAAATTCCGCGTTAGGCATCGCCGCGTTCGCGCGGTCTATTAGTTCGTTTGATAGTTTGAGCGCGCTCGCGGAGTCACCGGCGGTGAACGCCGATTGGATCTTAAGCAGCCCTGTCTTGATATACGACGGATGATAGCGGTCGAGGTCGCCGATGAAAGCATTTGCCTGCTCGATCTGCCCGAGGGCGAGCCGTGCCTGGCACATCAGGAACAGCGGTTCCTTGCCGCTCGGCATTTTCTTCAGCACGTCCTCGAGGTCCTTGACGGCATCTTCGGCCTTGTTCTCCTGCATTCGCAGCCGCGAGCGAAGGACCAACGCCTCGGTGTCCGTGTCGTTCATCTGAAAAAGTGCGTCAAGCTGCTCGTTGACCTTGGCCGTGTCCTTCCGGTCGAGGTACATCTCGCCGAGCTTGTACCGTGCCCGCACATATTCAGGCGTGTCGGCGATGATGCCGTTCAGAACATTGATACCCTCGTCGCCGCGGTCGGTCTCTTCGTAAAATTCCGCAAGCACCAGCCGGCTCTCGGGGCTGTTCTCCTGGACCGTAACGAGGTCAAGGTAAGCGCGTTCGGCCTTATCGAGCTGTTTGCTCGTGACGTAAAATTCAGCTGCCGCCTCTCGAGCCTCGATATTCTTCTCGTCGTTCGCGATCGCCTTATTGAACTGCGTCTCGGCCTCGGCGTCGCGGCTCGCGTACATCAGGAAACGGCCATATTCGACGTATCCCAACGTCGCCGCCGGATTCGCCGCGATGCCGCGCTTGATCGCCTTTTCGGCCTCGTCCGCGTTTTCACGCGTCATATAAAGACGCTGCAGGCTGATGTAAGATTCGATCCGCTGCGGATCCATCGCGATGGCCTTGTTCACGGCCTCGACGACCTCGGTGTCAGGCCGTCCCTGAGCCGCAAGGATGGACGCCGATAGGATCTGGGCCTCGATGAATTTCGGGTCCGCCGTCAGTATCTCGTTCCTCAGCGTCTCGGCCTCGCTCACAAGCGGCGGCTGCACGAGCAGGAAATAGCTGCCGAGCTTTGCCTTTGCCGAGAGATTTGTCTCGTCGAGCTCCACAGCCTTGCGCAGTTCGTCCATGACCTCGTTGAACTGCCCGAGATTCTCGTACGTCCTGGCCAGGCCCCAATGCGCGCCGGCAGACGACGGATCAGACTCCGCCGCCGAGCGAAACTGCATCAGCGCGTCGTGAAATTTTCGTTTTGCGAGATATTCTTCGCCTTTCGCCAAAAACGCCTCGGTCGAATGACCGCACGCGGCAAACAGGCACACAGCGAATAATAGGGAAAGGGAAAGCAGACGGGCCATCGGCCCTTGGCACTCTCGGTTCAGCATAACTCTCGAACTTTTGTCCGGCGTTTGCATCGGGCAATGACGCAGCAGCCGGTGATTTTCGCTATCTCAAAACTTCAGTCGCCGTTGATCCGGCTACTGAGAAATAGGCGTAATCGAGAGTTGTTTTCAGAAAAATGAGGTCAGGGACGGGGGGAAAAGCCAATTGTTAATTGTTAATTGGTTTAGAAAAGCCTTTTCTCTACCAATTAACAATTAACAATTAGCCAATTAACAACTATCACCCAATACAAACAAAAAAGCCGCCATAACGGCGGCTGCTTTGCTACTTACTTATCTTGCTCTAAAAAAATGGCGGGGCCGACGGGGCTCGAACCCGCGACCTCCAACGTGACAGGCTGGCGTTCTAACCAACTGAACTACGACCCCGCGATGTCAATTACGAATTACGAATTAGAAGTTACGAATTAAGGAAACGCCGAAATTCGTAATTCCCAATTCGTAATTCGTAATTGAATGTCTGGTGGGCACGAAGGGACTCGAACCCCTAACTTCCTCCTTGTAAGAGAGGCTGTCTACCAATTGACATACATGCCCGAGAACTTCTATTCTGCCCGACTAATTGTCAAAAAAACACGCCCGAAACCAAAAACCGGGCGAACTGATACCTTACGAAAATCCAACTTCCTAGTCAAGGCGACGTCGGAGCGCGCACATCCTGCCCGCCGCTCTCCGTTCTGAGTTCAAACTTCAGTTTGCCGGAACGTACGTAAGAGCAAGCTAAAGCTTGAACTCAGAACTCTAATTCCCAAATGCGCTCGGCGTCGGCACGTCCCCATTCTGTCCCCACGGGAACACCAGGAACGATCCATTCGACGAACGCTGAATGTACCAAGTGCCGTCCGAAGGGCGCCAGACGCCTATATCCGCCTTTCCGTCGCCGTCATATTCGCCGGGCACGGGAATGTCCGCCGGTGCCCCAAACATAGAATACGAATAAGTCGCGGTCGCTGAATTCCGGACGACCCACAACCCCGTCGCGGGCCTAAAGATCGCGATGTCCGTCTTTACGTCGCCGTCATAGTCCGCAGGAACGATCTTATCGCCCTCCTGCCCAAACCGTTCCCCAAACACGGTCCCGTCCAGGCTCCTGATGTGGTACCAATCGCCATTTGCCGGCCGCCATATCCCGAGATCGCTCTTGCCGTCACCGTCAAAATCGCCGACCGTCGGCAGATCTCCGTTCTGGCCGAACTGCATCCCGAAGAACGAGCCATCAGATGAATTCCGCCGATACCAGGTCCCCTGTGACGGCCTGAACACCGTGAGATCTGCCTTCCCGTCTCCGTCATAGTCACCGGGGGCGGGCAAGTCCTCCCCAACGCCAAAGACCGGATAATCAAGCGTCGCCGACCCGCTGCGTAATATGTACCAGGTTCCCGACGACGGCCTGTAAACCGAGATGTCCGACTTGCCGTCACCGTCATAGTCGGCCGGGGTCAATTTGTCCCCTTTTGCACCAAATTGCAGCCCCTGAAAGCCCAGCGTCGAACGCTGCTGATACCATGCACCGGTTGACGGACGGAAAACAGAAAAATCCGTCCTTCCGTCATCATCATGATCGAAAGGCGCATGCCGGGCATGTCGGGGATTGTAATTGGTGATCGTCACGGTCGGTTGCTGACTGCTTATCCATGCATTCGAGGAATCGATGAAGGTAAGTCGGAACGATTCGCTCGGCTCGTTATGGTTTTCGTCGGCCAACACCTGGACCGCCACTGTCTTCACCGTCTCCAGGGGCTCAAACGTCAGAGTTCCGCTTGCCGGTAAATAATCACTCCCGGCGGTGGCGGTAATGTTAGTGGTCGAATACGTGACCTCGACCGGATGCACTGTTGGATTCGACAAACGGACTGTCGTAAGGCCCTCGCTCGTCGGGTGTGAACGCGGTTCAGCAACGATTATATTTGGGCCCGTGACCGATGGTTGGCTATCATTATCTTGGATCGTTATGACCGAACTCTCCGGCGATAGGAGCTCAGCAAGGTCGCCCCCTGGATCCGAGAGAATGAACCTAAAGTTCTCGTTTCCTTCGTAGATCGTGTCATTCGTTATCGGAATGCTCACGGTCTTGGTAGCTTGCCCATGGGTAAACGTCAGTATGCCTGAGACCGGCGTGAAATCCGACCCGCCCACGGCCGTACCATTCACCGTCGCGTAGTTTACGGTCGTCGTTCCCACGAGGTTACCCGTTCGGTTGATCGTAACCTGGACGGTACCACCGCTCTCCGTTCGGTTATAATTCCCGGCCGCCATCTGCAGCCCCGTCGGCACGGGCGCGTTCGGCGATACCAGCGCGCTCTGAATCAGGTATATCTGGTCCGTGCCCCTAACGGCTAATCCGTTCTCGCCCCAGCGGATGAGCCTGCCGCCCGCGATGCTGAGGCCAGGTATATTGACCGATCCGAGCTGCGCAAAGGTATCGATATTAAAGGCGGTCAGCACTGTCCCGTTCAAGAAAAAGATCCGACCCGCGGGCCGGTCGATCGCCATCATCCCGCCGCCGCCGGTGTAAGTGCCTATCAGCTGCGGCGGAGCGACGACACGCCCACTGTCCCCGTAAACGTATGGAGACGAATATTGGATCCTTGAAGAGCCGTTCAGGCCGGTGCCGGCATGTGTGCCGCTCACGCCGCTGCTGCTTACTGTGAAGTTGATCAGGTCTCCACCACCGCCCTCGCGGTTATAACCAAATAGCGTCGTCGGACTGGCGAAACTTATACTGTTGATCGAGTAGGCGCCGCCATTTCCCCACATCGGTCGTCTGACGCCGTTATCAAAGATTGCCACGCCGCCGTTCACGCCATTAGCTATCGCGAGGACGTCAGGGTTCCCCGGCTGAACTGCCATGTCGTGAAGGAACCAGAATGACCCCTCGGGCACAAACTGTAATTGCGGCGTCTGCGTGGAAACGTCAAACCTTCGCACCGATTTTGCGCCGTCTAGCTTCACATAGATCGTGTTGCCGTCGTCAGAGATCGCCATGATGGTCGGTTCACTCCCGACGAACACCGGGGTACCGATGGCCCCGTTTGCCGGATTGATCTTCGTAAGGGTATTACCAAAGAACTCCCCGCCTTCGCTCGCGACGCTCGCGTATAACGAACTGTCAGCAGAGCTGAAGACGATATCCCTGGCCGGGATCGCAACACGACGTACGAATGCGGACGGGGGCAGAGGCGACGGCGTAACACTTGGCGACGGCACCGGACTCGGCGTTGGGGTCGGCGTCGGTGTCGGCGTTGGCGATGGTGTCGGCGTTGGAGTTGGTGAGGGCGTAGGTATCGGCGATGGATATGGAGTGGGGGACGCGCTCGGATTATAGTTAATGATCGTTCCCGTCGCCACGAAGGTCCCAATGCCCATATTCACACTGTTCTGGAATCTGACGCCAAAACTCTCGTTAGGCTCCGCGAAGTTAGCGTCGCCCAACACTTGGACAGTGATCGTCTTGGTAGTTTCGAGCGGGGCGAACTGAAGTGTGCCGCTCGTGGGAACATAATCCGACCCCGCTGTCGCGGTCCCATCCACCGTGGTGAACTGAACGGACGCCGGTAGGGATGTCGGATTAGACAGCTGGACAGAAAATACCGCGTCCGTTGTGGCCCCTACGGTAGCCGGCTCAAACACTTGAACGTTCACAACAGTCGAAAAAGGGCCAAAGTCATTGTTGACGATCGTATACACGGCTGAACTCGGCTCAGCTATTCCCAAACTACCCGGGCCGGTCGCATTCGACAACGCAAATCCAAACGTTTCATCGCTCTCGAGAATATTGTCCCCAATGATCGAGATGGCGACGGTCTTGCTCGTTTCGCCGGGCGCGAAGGTCAGCGTGCCCGACGTCGCCACGTAATCGCTTCCCGCCTCTGCGGTGCCGTCAGATGTGGCGTAATCCACGGTTGACGTTCCGGTCAGCCCGCCCGAACGCAGGACCGTGACCGTGATCGACCCAGCCTCTTCATCGGCTTGCCCCGAAGCTGAACCAAGCCGTACGTTCCACGGGATCGATCCGCTTGGTGTTGGTCCTACCAGGTCGGAAACGAGAAAGTAAAGCTTCTCTTGATAGTCGCCAAACGCCAGACCATTCTCACCCCATCTGAACAATCTGTACGGCGCCCATGGCTGTGTATCGAGGGTTACGCCCGGCAGGGACACGCTTCCTACGGGAAGGAAATTGTCTAGCCGATAGGCTTTGATGGACCATGAATTCGGCGACCCTATACCGTCCGGCGAAAGAAAGAAAATGCGATTGTTAGGGATATCGACCGTGAGGCCGGCTCCGCCCCCGTTGAAACTGCCCAAGACATCTTTCGTCGCAAGGTTCGTTACTATGCCTGCGCCGTTGTAGAGCAGGTCATCGACCAACTGGGACGCACCGTGGCCTCCCGTCGTAAGTTCTTCCTGCAGGGCCAGGCCCTGAGGAGTAATACCGTATTTGCCGAGGTAATACTCGCCTACGTACAACAGATCTGCCGACCTGATATTTATCGTTCCCGAGCGCTGCGCATGCAGAGGTCGTTTTACGCCATTGTCGTAGATGTCGGCGCCGTCGTAGTTATAGCTTGTATTGCCGTAACTGACCGCGACGGAATTCGGGGCATTCGGGACGACATCGATGTCATAGGCAGTTAAGTTCCCTCCAAGCGGAAATTCGAGCTCCGACGACTGTGACTGCATATCGAAACGCTTGATCGAATTTGTCGCGTTTATCCCGATATATAGCTTTTGCTCATCGGCTGTAAATTCAAGCCTGCCGGGACGGGTACCAACCGCCAGGGCATCTTCTATCGTGGCCGTCGCGGGGTCGATCCGCACGAGACTGTTTGCGTAGGAGCCCCCCGTTTCACGAACCGTTGCATAGAACTTTCCTTCTGATTCGCGATAGATCAGGTCGTTATTTGGAAGATCTACCTGTCGCGTGTATTGAGAAAACGGCCGCACGGTCGGCGTCGGACTTACGGCCGGCGTCGGGCTGGGCGGCGGCAGCGGATCGCTGGTGGGAAGAAGAGAAGTTCTGATAAGGTGAAGCTTCTTGTCCCAAGTCCTCATCGCCAGACCGTTGGTCCCGAATCGGACCATGTTTACGGCCGTGATATCACTACCCGTGTTCGGCACGACCATCTCACCGATAGTTAAGAAAGTCCTAATGTCACAGGCCCTAATAACTATGTTCGATGAGCCCTGTTTGACCGCATAGAGGACACGCTCGTTGGCCGCATCCGGAACAAAAGCGTCTGTGTTGATACCGGCGCAGGTACCAATAAGCGTGCGCGTCGCGGGATCAAACACATGGCCTAATCCATCGAAGGCCTTGTTCCCGTCGAGCTTTAGCCGCCGTACAGCGAACGACGACATACTGCCTTGATCTATCACTCCATCGGGCCCAACCGTCATCGTCCGCAACCCTCCAGTGTGCCCACCACCGTAAAGCGTAGTAGGGGAAGCGAACGCAAGATAATTGGCTCCATCACTGTGCCCGGGTCCGGTAAGAGGCCGTCTAACGCCGTTATCGAAAACGGCAACCCCGACCCCCGACGGACTCATTCCAGGATTGGAGCGCGCGACCGCTAAGGTGTTCGGGTCCCCGGGCAACACAGCGATATCCGAGGCGCGAAACGGAGCGTCACTGGCGTTCACGGACTGCCCCCGCCCAATCGAAAACTGCAAGCCGGGCGTATGCGTCGCCACATCATAACGTCGGATCGCGTACGCGCCGTCGAGGGCCACGTACATCGCCTGCCCGTCATCCGAGAGCGCCATCAGGCTTGGCTCGCTGCCGACGAAAACGGACGGGCCGATCTCGCCGTTATATGGATTGATCCTGGTTAGGCTGTTACCCGTCTCGCCTATGCGGCTGGGCCGCGTCGCATAAAGCGTCTGATCATGCGGGTTGAAGATTATCTCGTTAGCATCGAGATCGATCCGCATGACGCTGTCTACACTCGGATCTTCAGAGGCGGGAGGCATCGGGTCCGGCGATTTTTCCGCCAACGTGCCGGACCATGACATACCGAGAATTGCAGCGAGTGGAAGAAAGACAAGAAGGGCCTTTCCGAGCTTAAGTAGATGCATATGGGAACGCTCTCAGCCGATAAGCTACGTTGGAGTGCCGATTCCAAGGGGAGGTTGCCCAAAACGTTCGAGCTGCTTGATTGACGCCCCTCCTCGCAAGGTAGTCTCTCGATGAGTATCTCGCCATCACTATGAACCGAACCGATCCGCCTGTCAATAGCCTTGAGGTACGTTCACATCAAGGCCGTCCCCCCGGCCATCAAGAACATCCGACCGTCATCAGCAGTTTCAACGCCGTCATCAGCACCATCAAGACCGCCGACACCATCAGCAGGCCCCATCCGGGCCCGCCGTCGGTGAGCGGCGTTTTGGACGACGAGATTGGCCTCGCGGACATTCGACCAATCTGGGGTTTATGTTCGACCAATCGAGGGTTTATATGTGGGCTGAGCGGGGTTTATATGCGACCAATCGGGCGTATTTACTCGACAAAACGCGACTTTGGGAAAAAGGCGCGCAAATTCGTGAAAAACACAAAAGTGCGCGGTCATTTTAGGGTCACTGAAACGCGTTTTTTAGTCCGGTACATGAGAGCAGAGAGAGGCGGCGAGGGCAGAGGAGAGATCGATCGCGGCGCGTTCGGCGGCGGGCTCGTCAGGGCCGACGGTGGTCATTACTCGGACGAGGGCGCCGTCGGTGCGGCTGCGGGTTACGCTGTCCCAGACGGTGTTGATCTTGTCGGTGTACTCGCTCGCGGCGGTGCGGCCGCGGCCTTGGTACCAGTAGATCATCACTTCTTTATAAGGGCCGTTCTCGAGCGTGTATCGGTTGGCCTGGAACGTCCGGCCGTCGGGCGTGGTGATATCCACGTACTGCGGATCGGTCATTACCCAACCAGAGCCCGGCAGGCAATTTTGCGGGCTGTGATACGTCGCTCCCGTCCGCTGCGAGGCGTAGTAGCCGACGTAGATATTCGCGACGCGGCCGTCAGGCAAGGTGTACTCGCGCATCGTGTAATCGGTGGTTTTCAATACGCTCTCAACGGCCTCGCCGAAGCGAATTTCGCTGCCTTTCTGTCGCCATTCGCCAAGCGTCGCGGGCAGCTCTGAGAGGCTTGATCGAGGTGGTGAGGCTTCGCTGCGGAGTGCGAACCAATTAACCGCCGCACCGGCTGCGATCAGCAGGACGATGACCGGCAGAACTGATCTTCTACTGACGGACGAGACGCCGTCGCTGACGGGCCATTCCGATTCACTGCCCCCGCGGAAGACAAGTTTTAACAGGTAATTAGCCCCGAGCAACAGCCCCAAAGCGACCACGTAAACGAGCCAGCCCGATATGTCGTGCCAAGTGCCCTCCGTCGCCTGTTTGCCATAGTAATAGGTCAAAACACCGGTTGCTGTAACGCGTGCGGCGTTGGTCAAAACCGCTATCGGAACCGCCAACAGCATTAGCAGGACCGCCCGCCAAAAGTCGGCCGTCGAGAGATTCGCCAAACGCCCTTCGCTGCGGCGTGTGAAGTACGCCAGGATAAGCGCGAGTGTGACGAGCGTCATCAGGCTGCGGATACCGCTGCAGGCCTCAACGACCTCGAGCGAGATGGTTTGAGTCGCACCGCGAGGCAGTATATCGATGACGTTGCCTTTGCGCAGCGTCGGCACCTCGAACAGGCGAATTCCCCAGACAGCCATCTGCGACGCCCATATTTGCAGGGGAAAAGCTATTCGATTGAAAACGATCTGCGGTATCGGAATGGCCAGCAGTAGCAACGCAAACGGCACCGCGAGCAGGTTGAGCAGCCTTGTTCCAAAGAAATAGACCGCTAAGCCCGCGAGCATCAGGACCAGAGATATTCGCTGGATGAACAACTCCGCGCCAAGCGTGCCGGCGATCAGCAGACAGATAGCAAGAACGAGCGCTCCGCCGCCGACTATAGTCGAACCGCGGCCGGCGGCGGCTTTGAGCGTGTCCCACTCGCGCCAGATGATCATCCCGATA
>CAZWSK010000020.1:5255-23951 GCA_964636445.1 uncultured Chloracidobacterium sp. | reverse complement strand
GCGGACGGGCTATAATCTGGTTTGGGAACGGTTTTTGCACTGGGTGGCTCGAACCCTTCCTCCGATCTCATCGCCTCTGTATGTCGTCGCTGAGACTTACCCACCAACTCCAGCAAAAAATGGTGCTTACGCCGCAATTGCGGCAGCGCATCGAGATGCTTCAGATGAACTCGCTCGAGCTGAGCGAGCTGATCGAGGAGCAGCTCGTCGAGAACCCTGTGCTGGAAGAGGTGCAGCCCGGCGACGAGGTGCAGGAGATAGGCGACAGCATCCTGGACCAGAACTCCGACGGGTCAGAGGCCACGGGCGATCTGTCCGCCGACGCCGTGTCCGAAGCCCGCACCGACAGCCTCGCGGAATTCGAGGGAGTTGTGCCCGAGGGAGCCGGCCTGAACGGCAACGAAGACGCCCCGGCGACCGATCTGGACGGCGACGACGATGCCCATACTGAGAGTGCTGATTCGTTCGACGAGATCGACTATGGGCGGGAGTTCCAGGACTATCTCGATCCCGGATATCGTACGCAGGAGATAGAGTACAAGGACGACGCTCCGAGCTTTGAACAGTTCCTGACGCATGCCCCGTCGCTTAGCGAGCACCTCGAATGGCAGCTGAATCTGCTCGACCTTAGCGAGATCGTCCACGACGCCGCCGAGATGGTCGTCGGCAACCTCAATGAGGACGGCCGCCTGACGGCCAGCATCGAGGAGATCGCCGGGCAGACGAATTGTTCGCTGGAGACGGCCGAACGAGCTCGGCGGGCCGTGATGATGCTAGATCCGGTCGGGTGCGGTTCTTTCGAAGTTCGTGAATGCCTGCTCGCGCAGCTCGAGGCCGCAGGCGAGAGGGATTCGCTTGCCTCACGGCTCGTGCGGGATCATTTCGAAGACCTTCAGCCGCACCGGCTTCAGCATTTGTCTAAGGCCACAGGCGTAGATCTCGAGACGCTCCACGACGAGATAGGCAGGATCCGCAAGCTGGACCCGTATCCGGGCCGCAAATTCGCGGCGGAAGACGCGGTTTACGTCTCGCCGGAGGTTTACGTTGAGAAGGTCGACGACGAGTACGTGATCTTCTTCGCCGACGACGGCAGCCCTCGCTTAAGGATCAGTTCGACCTACCAGAGCATGCTGGGCCAGGCCGACGCCTCGAAGGAGACCAAGGATTTTATTAAGGAACGCGTCCGTTCCGCCGTCGACTTACTCCGCAACATCGAGCACCGGCGGCAGACGATCTATCGCGTCGTCGAATGCATCGTTCAGCGGCAGCGGGATTTTCTCGACCACGGTGTAGAGCACCTCAAACCGATGATGCTCAAGGACATAGCCGAAAGCATCGGGATGCATCTGTCGACCGTTTCCCGCGTCGTGAACCGGAAATACGCCCACACGCCGCAGGGCGTCATCGAGCTCCGCCGATTCTTCACCGAAGGGATGCTGAACGAGGAAGGCGAAGAGGTCTCGACGCGCATCCTCAAGCTCCGTATCAAGAAAATGGTCGAGGAAGAGGATTCTAAATCGCCAATGACCGACGACCAGATCGCACGTGTCTTAAGCAAAGAAGGCGTCAAGCTATCGCGGCGAACAGTCGCAAAATACCGGGACCAGATGAACATTCCCGGCTCAAGAGAAAGAAAAACCATTATATGAAAATCGAATTCACAGGAAGGCACATAGAGGTAACACCGGCGTTGAAACAGCACGTCGAGGAACAATTCGGGCGGCTCGGCAGCCTTTTTGACGGCAAGCCCGCAAAGGCCCACGTGATCATCGAGGTCGAACGCGGCCGCCATCGTTCGGAGGTTGTTTTGAATTGGCGAAACGAGGTGCTGACAGCCACCTCGAGCAACGCCGATATGTACCAGTCGCTGTCGCTGACGATCGGCAAGATCGAGAAACAGGCGCGAAAGCTGAAGGACAAGGTCATCGATAAGTCGCACAAAGCAAAGCGCGTTGCGGCCGTCGCTGCCGTTCCTGAGGTCGCTGAAAAGGTTGCCGGCGGGCCGCGGATCATTGAGATGCGTGGTCGTGCAGGCAAACCGATGTCGCCTGACGAGGCCGCACTGCAGTTGGACGGCGGCAAGCAGCCGGTCGTGCTGTTCCGTGACTCGGCAGATGGGCGAGTATCGGTCATTTTTAAGCGCAGCGACAATAATTACGGCCTTATCCGGTCCTAGGGATGGCTAAAAAGCGAATAGAGACCCGAAACCTGCCGGATCTGGTCATTATTACGGGTTTAAGCGGGTCGGGAATGAGTTCTGCGACGGATTCTCTCGAGGATCTGGGGTATTTTTGTGTAGACAATCTCCCCTTAACGATGCTTTCGACGTTCGGCAGGCTCCTTGGGCCGGCGGACAGACGGAACCCGTCGATAGAAAAAGCGGCTCTCGTTATAAATATTCGCGAGAGGGAATTCCTTGCGGAATTTTCAGCAGAACTCGAGAAACTCGAGAAGAAAGGACTGTCGCCTTTCGTGGTATTTTTTGAGGCGTCGGACGACGTGCTGCAGCGGCGATTCTCCGAAACCCGCCGCCCGCATCCGAACGATAAGGGCAAAGGCCTGCTCGCCGCGATCAAGGCCGAGCGTAAGGCGCTGACGAATATCCGCAAGCGTGCCGACCTGATCATCGACACGTCGGAGCACACGGTCCACACGCTGCGGAGCTTGATCGTGCAAAAGTTCAGCGGTTCCGAGGAAGGGATGCCGCTCAAGGTCGAGGTCATGAGCTTCGGCCACAAATACGGCAGCCCGCGATCGCTCGACCTGTTGTTCGACGTCCGGCATCTGCCGAATCCCTACTTTCAACCTGATCTTCGGGCCCTTGCGGGCGAGGACCCCGAGATAGTTGACTATCTGCTAAAGCAGCCCGAGGTGTCGGAAACTATAGAGAAGTTCGTCGACTTGCTCGTGTACTTGCTGCCGCGATATCAACGCGAGGGTAAATCTTATTTGACGATCGGCATCGGCTGTACGGGCGGACGACATCGATCGGTAATGGTCGCAAACAGCGTGAGACAAGAGTTAAAGCAGCGCGGTTTTGATACCGCCGTCACGCATCGCGACATCGCGAAATGAGGTATTTAGTATGGCCAAAATTGGCGTAATTCTGGTCTCCCACGGCCAACTGGGCAACGAATTGCTGGCGGCGGCCGAGACCGTGATCGGCAGCCAGCCCGAAGTTCAGGCGGTGTCGATCGACTGGCATGACGACGTCGAGGCGGCAAAGGATGAGATCGAGCGGGCGATCGCGTCCGCGTCTGACGGGGCCGGCGTTGTCATCTTGACCGATATGTTCGGCGGTACTCCGACCAGCATGGCGGCAATGTTCCTAGAGCCCGGCGAGGTTGAGATCGTGACGGGTGCGAGCCTGCCTATGGTCGTAAAGGCCGCGACGCTTGACGGTGAATTGCCGATAGATGAGTTTGTCCAACGGATCATAGACGAAGGCAAAGATGCGATCTATCGTGCGGCGGCGCTTGTGGAGCCGCAAAAGTTAAAGAAGGATGCATGATCGGAGGGTTGTTTGAAAAAGAATGGTAAGGTTGGCCTGCTCGGCGTCCCGCTGGGATTCGGAGCCGGTCATATTGGCAGTGAACTAGGCGTCAACGCAATGCGGTTGACCCGTTTTAGGGGCCTCAGCCTCCATGAGCACATCCAGCAGCTCGGCCTGGCGGTCAGAGATCACGGTGATGCCGCTATCGTGCAGCCGGCGTCACTTGTTGACGAAAATAACCCGAGACATTTGGCCGAGATGCTCGCGTCGAGCGAAGCGATAGCCGCAGCATTGTCGGCCGTGCTAGAGAGCGACGAATTCCCGGTCATTCTCGGCGGTGATCACGCTATTGCGATACCGACCTTCTCGACGATCGCTACTCATTTCCGAAAAGTTGATCAGGACGTCGGGCTGATCTGGTTCGACGCTCATGCCGATATAAATACGCCGGAAACATCGCCGTCGGGCAATATCCATGGAATGCCGCTCGCGGCCCTGCTCGGGTACGGCAACAGCAGCCTGGTCAAACTGCTCGGGTGGTCTCCCAAGCTGAATCCGCGATACCTCGCGCACATAGGAGCGCGGGACGTCGACCCAGGCGAGCGTGCGATGATAGAGAAGCTGGGCATCCGTAGCCAGTTCTTGACCATGAGCGATATCGACCGCCGCGGAATGGCCGCATGCGTCGACGAAGCCATAGCCTTTGCATCACAAGCCTCGGCAGGCTACGCGGTGACGTTTGACGTCGACATGATCGATCCGCGGTTCGCCCCTGGTTCGGGAACCCTTGTGCGGGGCGGCACGACCTATCGAGAGGCTCACCTTGCACTCGAAATGATCGCCGCGGACGGTCGAATGGTCTCCTTCGAGATCGTCGAGGTGAATCCCCTCCTCGACCAGTCTAATATCACCGTGGAGCTCGGATGCGAACTGATCTTGTCTGCACTGGGCAAGACGATACTGTAAAACCTATGAAGAAGCGTGTTGGCGTTATCTTTGGCGGCCGTTCAGGCGAACACGAGATCGCGATCAGGTCGGCGAGGACCGTGATCGAGAGTATCGATCCTGAGAAATACGAGGTCGTGCCCATCGCGATCATGAACGACGGGCGCTGGCTGTCGCCGGCTGAGTCCATCAGGCTGTTTCCGGAACAGACGCAAGGATTATTTCGCGATACTCAGGGCGAGGCCTCGAGCGGCGTCCTGCACCTGACCGGTGATGCGACTGCCGGCGGCATTTCGTTCGATAGCGACGCGAGGGACATCGACGTCATCTTCCCGGTACTGCACGGGACCTACGGCGAGGACGGGACCATCCAAGGATTGTTTGAGATGGCCGACATCGCGTATGTCGGCTGCGGTGTGCTAGCGAGTTCATGCGGTATGGATAAGGCTTTTATGAAGATCCTTTTCCGCGACGCGGGCCTGCCGATCTGCGCCTATGTGTGGTTTCTTCGTGACGAATGGGCGGCAAACAGGGACGCAACACTCGCACTGGTTGAGTCGAAGCTCGGCTTTCCGTGTTTTGTTAAACCTGCCAATCTCGGTTCATCCGTTGGCGTTTCGAAAGCCGTCGACGGCGAAAGTCTAGCCGCGGCGATCGAACTTGCGGCGGAGTACGACCGCAAGATCATAGTCGAGGAAAGCCTGGAGATGCGCGAGCTGGAATGTGCCGTGATGGGCAACGACAAGCCAGAGGCAAGCCTGCCCGGCGAATATATAATCCGCGATGCGTCGAAAGCATTTTTGGATTACACCGAAAAGTATTCCGGAACCGGCAATAACGAATTTGTCGTGCCCGCGCCGATCTCAGACGAACTGTCAGCAAAGGTCCGCCAGATGGCCGTCACAGCCTTTAAGGCTATCGACGGATCAGGGCTAGCCCGCGTAGATTTCTTTCTGCGCACCGACAATGGGGCGCTTCTTGTGAATGAGATCAATACCATGCCCGGGCTAACGGACGCGTCGGGCTTTCCGAAAATGTGGGCCGGGACTGGAAAGCCCTTCCCGCGGGTCATCGACGAACTGATCGATCTGGCATTAGAACGGCACGCGGACAAGAAAAGAAATAAGGTGAGCAGGTAAGCTGCCAGGCTATTCCTTAGGTGCGTGGTATCCCTTTCGTGTGCGGATGATTAGGTTCGGTCTCGTTACCCTTAGCTCGATCGAACGCCATTTGCCGTCACGTGCCTGATTCTTTGACTGATAAGTCAGCGTATATTGGCCGCCGAGCTCCTGAACGATCCTCTTCAGAGCCTCGCGCATCTCTAGTCCGTTCGGCGTTGAAATAAATCGCCCGCCGGTCTTCTCAGCGAAATTCTTTAATACCGCGCGGTCCTGTGTCCGGCCCCGAACGGAGGCGGAATCGCTGGACATATCCACGGTGTAAATATTGGCGTCGGCCTCAAGCGCCGCACGCAAGGCAGCCTTCGAGCTTAGGCGGCTTGTTGTATCGGCGCCGTCGGAGAGGACGATGATCGCCCGCCTTTTTTCGGGTCGGTCCTTTAGTACCTCAGCGGCCCGGAAAACCGCATCGTTTAGCACTGTCATCCCGTCGGCCTTGATGTCGAATACCTGTTCGCGAATGTCGCGGCTATTGGAAAAATCCTGAATTTGCTCCACCTTCGAATGGAAATGGTAGACGGCGCAGTGGTCCTCGCCTCGCAGGCCGTATAGGAACTCGACAGCGGCCGAGCGAGCCACGCCGAGCCGCTGTCCCATGCTGCCTGAGGTATCGATCAATATCACCGCGGCAAAGGGCGTTTGCTCGGCCCCGAACGCGCCGACCGACTGTTCCGCCGCATCTTCAAAGATCCGGAACTGCTCCCTACGCAAGCCGCTCACCATCGCACCGTTTGCGTCCGTGATCGACGCGTTGACCACGACCACGGAGGAATCCACGCGAATGATATCGTCGTCCTCCTGGCCAAAACTGACGAGTGAGAATGCCAGGATCGAAACAGCAAGGAGGACTTTCATCAATTGGCGAACCTCAGGAAGCGAGTGACCTTTAGAATAGAATTCGTTTTTTGGATTGCAGGCACCGAGACCGTAAATCGCGAACTGTTTTTCAACTCGTCGTATAGCGAGGCAGACGATCTTTTTAGAGACCCGACGGCGTCCTCGACGGTCGAGGGTGTTTCACTTTCGTCGTCTTCGTCAGGATCACCATCGCGGGCGCCGAGATCACTCCGGATCTTCTTAATAAGCTTTTCGACCTCGGCCAGCTTCTCGCGTTCTGTCTCACTTAACTTGCCGTTGGCGGCCATCTGCTGCTCAAGATCCGCGGCGAGTTTCATCGCTTCCTCACTGCGCTTGAGCATTTCCGCATGTTCCTTCTTCGCGTCCTCGATGCGCATCTTTTCCATACTTTCGAGAAGCGATCTCGGCGGGGGTTCGTCCCTCATCGGGTCGGGAAAGCCCCACCGCTGCGCGTGGGCGTCACTCGCGCCGGCCGCCACGAGGAATATGAAAATGCTGAACGAGAGTAAGAGCTTCATTCTACGCACCGTCCGCGTCTTGAACCGGCTCGACAGAGTTGCCGGTTACGCGTTCGACAAACTTAGCCAAGAAACCGTCCTCTGCGACGCCCGAACTTTGCAATGTACGCCATTCGGAACCCAAGCCTGCTCCGGCCCGACCTTCGATCTTGGCGTTTACAAAGACATTATTCTGGACCCCGTCGATCGACTGGACCTCGATCGTCAAAGTGTACTGTGCCCGTGTCCATGCGGAGTCAAACTCATCGACGACCGCGTAACGCCTCAATTCGCTTGAGGCGATGACCGTGCCTTTAGCGAAAACGAAGGGCTGAGTTACGATAATGCCGTCCTGCGGCCGCGACGAAGCCTCATCCACTATTACCTTCATCTCTCGCAAAACGTCATAGATAGCCTCGATCAGTGCGTCCCGCCGTCCGCCAAGGCGATATGGATTTGCGAGCCGGTCTCGAACCTTCGTCTTGCCCTTTCCCCAATCGAACGAACGCGTAACGTCTGACGACCGGGTCGTTACCTTGTTGCTGTCGTCCTTTATCGTCTTCGTCTGGGTATCGACGCCCTTTTGCGCCGCTATAGCCATCGTTGAGATCAATGCAAAAACGGCCGCGGCGAAAAGGCGAGGTATCGGTTGGGAACTCATAGAAGAAATATAACGCAAAACGGTTGGCGTTAAAAGATTTGATGTTACGGGGGGCAGGTCAGTTGTCGCGCGGTGCAGAACTTTGTAATTCGAGCAGGAGTTTGTGCTTGAGAGCCGCGTGATGAGCAGCGAGCCTAGCGATGGTCAGGCCCGTCCTGCCGTCCAGAAAGCCGGCCTTAAGGACATAACTAGCCAGGAACGCGATCGGGCCAGCGGTCGCAGAGGTAAGCTTCGACGTGCGCCGTCCAATACCAAACATATGCTCGGCCGCGAGCGGAGCATATCGAGTCTCGATCAACCGGCTATGCTCCTCGACGCTGTCAACCGTATAGTGAAAAAGGTCGCCGAAAAGCTTCTCGATCCGCGCACCAGCGTCCATGGTCACGGATTCGTGTATGACCCGGCCGTTCCACCGGCCTTTCCGGCGGTCATATAGCCGTAGCTGCCAGTCGGGATACCACCCCGAATGCCGAACGGGAACACCCGCGTAGAAAGCTAGCCGCGAGAGCCGATATCCGTCGGCCGCATCGGAATCGTTCATCTGTTTGACCTTTAGTATCGACCTACGCAGCTCGGGCGACACGATCTCATCGGCATCGAGGCTAAAAATACGGTCGTACGAGGCCGACTCTGCCGCAAACTGCTTTTGCTCAGAGAACCCCGGCCACCGGCGGACGATCACCCTGGCGCCGTGGTCTGCAGCGATCTCGCAGGTCCTATCCGTACTCTCAGAATCGACCACCACGACCTCGTCCGCCCAATCGACAGACCGGATCGCTGCTGCGACCTTTTTTTCTTCATTGAACGTGATGATAGTGGCGGAGATCTTCACTGACAGGGATTTTCGCCTAATTGACGGAAAAGAGAAAGGCCGCTTGGGAGCGGCCCTAGAGTCAAACCCGGTCTCTCTTATCTCGGGATCGGGACCGGCGAGTCGACGATGACGTTATTCGCCTCGAACGAGGTGGCGGTCACACGCTGCAATTCGCCGATCGCTTTGTTGTGGTCTGTTTCGGCGCGGATCTCCGCGTTTCGCGCATTAGTCAAAGCATTCTCACGCTGAAATAAGAGGAACGTTGTAGACCTGCCGGCCTCGTAGAGCTTTCGTTCGCCCTCGAGTTGGATCTCGGCGTTTTCACGCGCCCGCCGCGCGGTGAGCACACGCTGCCGAGTGGTTTCGACCGCCTGGACAGCATTACGGACCTGGATGATGATGTCCTGTTCCTGCCCACGCATTCGGGCCGCGATCTGGTCCTCCTGCACGCGAGCGCCGGCGAGGTTTGCTTTTGCGGTGCGGTTTCTGAATGGGAACGAGAACGTCACCCCGACGGAGAAATTCGGTGCATCCGAACGGAAGATGTTGGAAAGCGACCGGTTGAATCCGCCGAACAGGAAAGAGGGCGACGGCGGTATGTCGACCAAAGGATTGACCACTGCCGGCAGGCCAAAGGCCGCACGTGTTGCATTCAATTGGTTCAGCAGGAATACGTCGCTCGATGACGTCAGCAGATTCGTCGTAAAGCCGCTATTCGTGCCGCCGCGCGAAAGGCCATTTAGCGAAAACTGCGTATTAAGGTCGATCTGCGGTTTCGTCTGGTTCTTATAGAAGCGAATGTCCTGCTGGTTCATCTCGGACGAGAGTTTCAATGCCCGCAGGTCGAATCGATTGTCCATCGCGTCCTTCAAAGCCGCATCGAGGTTGACTGGATCGGTACTGAACGCCGGGCGGTCGGTGGGAACAATGGTTTGCGACCATTCATTGGAGAGCGGATCGCGGAGGATCAAGCCTTTAAGGAGATTCTCCTGAATCGACACTTGCTGCGTCGCGAGTAAAAGCTCACCTTCCCGGTTTGCGAGTTCCGTCGCGACCTCGGCACGCGCAAGCGGGGCGGACGCACCCGCCGCTATACGGGCCTCCACCTGACGGAGATTCTCACGCGCGAGTTCGACGTTAGCGACCTGATTCTGCTGATTTCGAAGTGCGAAGACGAAATCCCAATAGGTAGTCTGCACCAGTGCGATCGTATCCGTTGCCAGCGTGCGAAAATTTGCGTCCGTCTGCTCGAGCCTTTTCCTGGCGATGTTTATCGAATGACGCCGCGAATCGATGCGAAAATTACGCGCCAGCGGCTGGGTATACCCAACGCCGAGTGAGCTCGAATACAGGGCGCTGTTTCCTCCGGCGGTCACCTGGCCGGAACTCGCTTGAGCCTGAGCAAAGGCATTCTCCGTTCGCTGATTATTAAAAAATACCTGATAGCTGCCGCCGCCGGGACGGATAAACTGGAAGACATCGGCGTTCACGCGAAAGTCCCGCGTCGCAGTGTTGCCCGTGGTAGAACTCCGGGAAAAGGTCGGCGACATCGTGAAGAGCGGGTCGTAGGAGCCAAGCAGCCCGCGGACCTGCGTTTCCTGAAATCGGACATCCCCACGCGAGACCTCGATGTCGTTGTTGTTGTCCAGGGCCCGGCGGATCGCGTCATGAAGCGTCAGCGGTATTGGCTGTGCCGTTTGTACGCCTACGCGAGTCAAGGGGGAGACGTTACCGCGATCTACTCGCCGCACCGCCACCGCGGGCCGATCGGTTTCGGTTGTCGTCTCCGGGGCTTTAGCGATCGTCGCGTCGACCTGAGCTTTACTCGGCCCAGCGGTGACAAGCACGCAGAGCAACGTCGTCGACAGCAATATAAGGCGATTTGGCAAATGTTTCATGCTCGTCGGATCCGCGGGCGATCAACTGATTTTATTGGTTACCGCCAAAAACTCAAACCGCTACTACGACACCAAAATTGCGTTTGTTTCAACTATCTACGGCGGTACAGAATGTCGTCTTTTGAATAACTTCGAGGATTGCGGTATCGTAAATCCTTTAATATTACGCACTTTTCGGAGGAATTCATCAATAATGGGTATCAAAGTTGGCATTAACGGTTTTGGACGCATCGGACGAAACGTCATGCGCTCGTGCTTGGGCGACAAGGAAATAGATTTCGTTGCGGTTAACGACCTAACGGACACTAAAACGCTAGCCCACCTCCTCAAATACGATTCGGTGATGGGCAACCTTGACCACGAAATAACGGCGGGGGAAGGGTCGATCACGGTCGAGGGCGACACTTTCAAAGTATTCTCCGAGAAAGATCCCGCGGCAATCGACTGGGAATCGGTCGGCGCCGAGGTCGTTATCGAATCAACCGGCCGCTTCACGAAAGCGGAGGACGCACGTAAGCACCTGCGCGGTAGTGTAAAGAAAGTGATCATCTCAGCCCCGGCAAAGGGTGAGGACATTACCGTCGTTCTTGGTGTTAATGAGGATGCCTACGACGCATCGAACCACCACGTGATCTCGAACGCCTCGTGCACGACGAACTGCCTCGCGCCTGTTGCCAAGGTCATTCACGAGAAATTTGGCATCAAAAGCGCTTTGATGAACACCATCCACAGCTACACGAACGATCAGCAGCTGCTCGACCTGCCGCATAAGGACCTGCGTCGAGCACGCGCGGCCGCTTTGTCCATGATCCCGACCTCTACGGGTGCCGCGAAGGCCATCGCCCTCGTGATCCCCGAACTGAAAGGTAAGTTTGACGGTATCTCGGTGCGGGTGCCGACGCCCAATGTCTCGCTGGTCGACGTCGTTATAAACGTCGAAAAGGAGACGACGACCGACGAGGTCAATCAGGCACTCAAAGACGCGGCGAACGAAGAGCTGCGTGGAATTCTTGCCTTCAGTGAAGAACCGCTCGTTTCGATGGATTTTAAGGGCAATTCGAACTCGTCGATCGTCGATGCCGAGAATACCAAGGTCATCGACGGCACATGCGTTAAGGTCTTGTCTTGGTACGACAACGAGTGGGGATACTCATGCCGTGTCCGTGACCTTGTGAAATATATCGCCGGTAAGGGTCTCTAACGCCTAGGGCGGCTCCCTTGTGATCGGCATCAGCTTATGAAACGACACCTCCTACAGGCAGCCGCCATCATCTTCCTCAGTCTCGCACTTCTCGTCGCTGACGGGAACGCTCAGAAGCGCAAAACGCGCGTAAAGCCAATCACCGCAACGGTAACGGTTCGAGGGGACAAGCCGCTGCCGCCCGATAAGCAGCGTAGGGTCGCCTCGTTCGACAAGGTTTGGGATACGATCAGCCTCTTTTACTACGATAAGGATTTCGGCGGCGTGAACTGGAGCCGAACGTATCAGGAGTTCAAGCCGCGGGTTATCGCTGCCAAAACCGATCTCGAACTGCATCGCCTCCTGGAAGAGATGATCGGCAGGCTCGGCCGCTCGCACCTCGCGATCGTGCCGCCTGAATATTACGAGACACTGGAGGCCGCGAAACGTGCGTCGAAAGCGCGTGAGTCAGCAACGGACGTTGATGAGACGCCGGGCGAAGAGGCCCACGACGACCACGACGGCGAACCGGCCAATGCGGACGCGCGATACGGAATCGGAATAGAGATCAGGATCATTGACAGCAAGGTTGTCATAACGCGGGTCGACGAATATTCAGGCGCCGCCCTCGCGGGCCTAAGGCGAGGGTTCGTTATCGACCGCATAAACGGCGTTTCTCTTCGGGAACTGATCGATCGAATAACGATCATGAACCCCTCAAAGCGCGTCGTGACACAGTATCTGCCGATGCAGATCACGTCGATGTTCCTAAACGGAGATCCGGAAACCGAAGTCGAATTAACGTGCTTCGACGAGAAAGATCAGGTTGCGGAATATCGCGTCCCCCGGCTTTCGCTGAATGGTAGGCCGATCTCCATCGGAAGCAATTACCCTGAGCAGTTTCTCCAGTTTGAATCTTCGTCGCTTAGCGACGACGTCGGGTATATACGGTTCAATGTTTTTGGGGTAGACGCCGTTAGGCAATTCTGCGACGCTCTCTCGGACCTTAGGTCGAAAAAAGCGATCGTGATCGATCTGCGGGGAAACGTGGGTGGGCTGATCGGTACGATCGTCGGGCTGACGGGAATGGTGACAGAGAAGCAGATGCCGATCGGCACATCGATATTCCGCGATCGCGAGGAAAAGCTCGTCGCTCAGTCGTTTGCGAAAAATTTCAAGGGCAAGCTGGCCGTTCTGATCGATGGACAGTCAATGTCCTCTGCGGAGATCTTCGCCGCGGCGCTCCGGGAAAACAGCCGAGCGGT
The DNA here is from genome assembly GCA_964636445.1 of uncultured Chloracidobacterium sp. Taxonomy (GTDB): domain Bacteria; phylum Acidobacteriota; class Blastocatellia; order Pyrinomonadales; family Pyrinomonadaceae; genus OLB17. The sequence continues at coordinate 11,162 of CAZWSK010000020.1, read as the reverse complement.
GTTGATCGGGGAGCGAACCGCGGGCGAGGCGTTGCCGGCAGGGGCCGTCCGTCTCGAGACGGGAGCAGTGCTCATCTATCCGGCTGCGAACTTTCTAACGCCTGCCGGACGTGCCCTCGAGGGGTCAGGCCTCGATCCGGACATAAATGTCCGGCTCACTCGTTCATCGATCTTTGGCGGGGTCGACCCACAGCTTACAAGGGCGATCACGGTCTTGAAGGACGATGTCGCATTTAGCACGCTATTGGCCGCAGGATCCCGCCGGCTGCCGCACCCGCTAAGGACGCTGCCGAAACAGGCCGGGCTGCGATCGCGCCACCACCACCGCCTCCAGTCGCAAAAGCCCCTCAGGAAATGAAGCTGACGCGGATCGGAGCCGTAACTACCCAGTTGCCGGCCATCAAAGAGGATACCGCCCTCGCCGTGCTTGCGGCCTTCAAGGCAAAGTTGACGGCCGACGGAAAGGGCATCAATAGCTACGAGGCCGTCGGAACGGGTTCCGCGGGACGCGACGGTTCTGACGGCGTGTTCGCCCTGACCGCCTATCGCGAACGTCCCGGCAAATTCACCATCGTGCTGAATTCCGACTCAGCCGGCGAAGTTCGAACAGTCTATGACGGGAAGAAGATGCTCACGCAGACGGACTACGGCTTCGACCGCGAGACACCCACCGACAGCGACCTGGAACGTGTCGAACTGCTTGCGCCGATCTTCTTTGGTTCTGATCCGTCGCGGTTCAAGTCACTGAAATTCGAAGGCGTGCACGACCTAAATGGAAGAAAGGTGAACGTGATCTCCGGCGTGGCTGTAGACGGCACGTCGGTCGGCATGTCGTTCGACGTGGAAACAAAGCTCCTTGCGACGTTCACTTTTCCCGGCATGATGTATGCGCTTGGCGACTACCGCTCTGTTGATGGCATAATGATACCGTTCGACCTCAACTTTGAGCCTTTTATGCACGTGAGGCTTTCGCATCTGAAGCTGAACAGCAAGATCGAGCCGTCAAACTTCGATAAGAAGGAACGTTGCTTCGACAAGGCCAACTGAAACTATGAGAAATCTGTCTAATCTCGGACTCGTGGCGGTGCTTTTCGTCGTTTTGGGCTGTAACTGCAGCGACAAACTGAAGGAGCTTGCCAATAAGGACGATTCTACGCCGCGCCCGTCAACGCCGAGCACCAAATCCACCTCGCCGCTTTCTAAGAAGGGCGATTACGAATTGTCGATGGATCAGTATAACCAGCTAAAGGTCGGGATGGCCCGGTCTGAAGCTGAGAGCATCCTCGGCGGAAAGGGTACTGAGATAAGCAGTTCGTCCGGCGGCGGAATGCGTTTCTCCGTCAATAAGTGGGAGGGCGATGACTTTAAGTCGATCATCCTTTCATTCCGCAACGATAAGATCATGACCAAGTCCCAGGTCGGCTTGGATAAATGAACCGCTTAAATGAATAAGAAAACTATCAGCGACATTGATATCGCGGGGAAACGTGTATTCATTCGTGTCGATTTTAATGTTCCTGTTAAAAGCGGCGAGATAACCGACGACACGAGGATCAAGGCGGCCCTTCCGACGATACGCTTCGCGGTCGAGCGAGGCGCGAAGGTGATCCTCGCATCGCATCTCGGCCGGCCGCTCAAGGATAGGAAGAAGGCCGAAGAGAAGGGAATGCCGTATGATGCGTCGAAATACACGCTGCGGCCGGTATTCGAGTACCTGTCAAAGATCGACGGACTTAACGTGGCCTTTGCCGAAGATTGCGTTGGGCCCAAGGTTTCCTCATCGGTCGAGGCGATGGCTGAGGGAGACATACTTCTCTTGGAAAACCTACGGCTTCACGCTGAGGAAGAGAAAAACGACGAAGGATTCGCAAAGGAGCTTGCGTCCCTGTGCGACGTTTATGTCAACGATGCATTCGGTACGGCGCACCGTGCGCACGCCTCGACAGAGGGTATTACGCATCACATCGGAACATGCGTCGCAGGGTTGCTGATGGAGAAGGAATTGAACTTTCTCGGCAAGGCCCTGAACGACCCAGACCGCCCGTTTGTAGCCATCCTTGGGGGTGCAAAGGTGTCTGACAAGATCCCCGTGATCGAATCTCTGATCGAGCGACGTGTCGACAAACTGCTCATCGGCGGTGCGATGGCGTACACCTTCTTTAAGGCCCAGGGTTTTACGGTCGGCAAATCGCTCGTCGAGGACGAGATGATGCCCACGGCACTTGAGATCGAGAAGAAGGCAAAAGACGCTGGTGTCGAGCTGATCCTGCCGACCGACCATCAGGTCGTTGACAGCTATGACCCGCTGAATTCACGTAAGACGATACCGATCGATTTTACAAATTCTGGCCTAGTGGGCCTGGACATCGGGGTCGAGACCGCAACGATCTTTGCGCAGGCATTAAAAGGAGCGAAGACGATAGTATGGAACGGGCCGATGGGAATGTTCGAGGAAAAGCCGTTTGACGAAGGCACCATCGCCGTCGCAAACGCCGTAGCCGAAGCAACCGATGACGGAGCAACGTCTATCGTCGGTGGCGGCGACTCTGTTGCGGCAGTCAATCAGGCCGGGCTCGATGATCGCATATCACACATATCGACGGGCGGCGGAGCGACGCTTGAATTTCTCGCCGGCGACACGCTCCCGGGCGTCGCGGCCCTAAATGACAAATAGCCTACACGCCATCCTTTGCGGCCCGGGTTGAGACGGCCAGATAGCGAAGTAGCCGCTCGCTGGACCCGACCATGGTGAGCGCGAGCTCGGCCAAGGCCGGAGCTCGAAACGCCTGCCGTAAAAAGGCACTTGTGCGGAATCGTCGCCCGAAAGCCCCCTCATACCGCCGTCGATATACGGTTTCGAGCGCCTCGAGTCGCGGGAGACGTTCTGCGATCGTATCGGCCGCGAGTGCGCCGCTTTGAAGGGAGAGAAGGATCCCGCTGCCGGTGAACGGATCGATGAACCCGGCCGCATCGCCGATCGAGAGCATTCCCGGAGCGGGGCTCGGATCGCGGGGCCCCAGGCCCTGGACGGGCACGGCAAGCCAGTCACCGACAACTCTCGCCTCCGCCAGAACCTTCGCCGCGCGCCGATTCTTCATCAGGACTACCCGCATATACCGATCGGGGTCGCTTCCATGCCCAACTATAGCCGCTGCGGAGGCTATAAAACATAGATTGTGAAGCCCATTCTCCACTGGAAGACATCCGCCATAGCCGCCGTTGTACACGAACATCTCACAGGTTGAGCGGTCCGTCGCGACTCTGTCCAAGTGGGCCTTGAAAGCGACTTGACGCGCGGCCCGCGGGGCCGATCCTGCGTCGCCGATCAGGGGCCTTGCCCGCCCGCGTGCGTCGAGCACGAGCACAGCACCCACCGTTCGCTCTTGCTTGTCCTCCCTTGTCACCAGCCCGGCAGCCCGGCCTTCCGCCAGCACCAGGCTCCGGACCTGCGTCCCTTCTCGAACATCGACGCCGACTTCCCGTGCACGATCGATCAAGGCCTTGTCCATGGCCGAACGGCTGAGGCCCAAGGCCGGCGTCGCGTTGTTGTTTAGCCAACTGGTCGGAACAGCCAATTCTCGCCCACTGCGGGTAAAGAATATCGTTCTTTCGATCCGAGAGCCGACAAAGGGCTCCAGGTTGACGCCGAGCTCCTTGAAATGCACAAGGCACTCTGGCGAAATGAATTCGCCGCATAGCTTATGGCGGGGAAACGTCTTTTGTTCGATCAAAACGACCCGTAAACCGGCCAGTGCCAACCGGATAGCCGCGGAACTGCCCGCCGGCCCAGCCCCCGCGATCGCAACATCAAACTTGTCGTCGGAGAAATTCATCTCTTTCTTCCAGACAAGATCAGGCGATTAAGTGGGGAATGTTCGACGACGACATCGGCAAGATCGGCTTGCCGAGCAAGCTGCAAGAGTTCGTCTTCGTTAAAACTCCGAAGGATCGATAACGCTCCGTCCTCGACGGTCAATCTCTGCAGCATGATGGGGGCAAGGGCTCTATACGTGTAGTAAGCCATGGCGCTGCGGTTCAGATCGATGACGAAGATCCTCCCGCGCGATACGCGGGCCATCTCGCGCAGAACCGCAGCCGCCTCATCGTCGGTAAAGTGATGGAATGTGAGGGTCGAATAGGCGTGGTCAAAACTATCGTCTCCGAAAGGCAAGCTCGTGCCATCGCACCGCGTCGCGACGAGCCCGTTTGTCGCGATCATAATCGCAGCCTCGTGGTTCAATTCGACGCCGACCAGGAACGGCGAGTGTCCGTAGAGATCGGCCTGGACTGTCTTTAACAACGTTCCCGAACCGGCCCCGACGTCCAAAATTGAGACTGCCGAACCAGCAGTCCGACGAATCTCGGCCAGAAGGGAATTACGAAGTGCCCGGTTCTCACCGAAGACGCGATGTATCCACGGCATCTCGCGCTGCCACCGGGCGTACTCGGCGGGAGTGTAATCGCCCGTGTCGATGCGCTCAAGTTCGTGACTTCGTGTGCGAAAACGCTCAGACATTATTGAACTTCGTGAGCACTACCGCACTGTTCTTGGAGCCGAAACCGATGCAGTTACAAAGCGCCGTCGAGACTTCCGTCTCGCGAGCTGCGTTCGGCACATAATCCAGATCGCACTCGCTGTCAGGCTCGTCCAGATTTATCGTCGGGGGAACTACGCCGTCGTAAAGGGCTAGGAGCGTTGCAGCTATCCCGGCCGCGCCGCTTGCGCCCTGCGGGTGGCCGATCTGCGACTTCGTTGCGGACATTGGTACTGCGTAAGCGTGTTCGCCGAGAGCAAGCTTGACCGCCTTTGTTTCGATCCGGTCGTTCAACTCGGTCGACGTCCCGTGGAGATTCACATACTCGACAGCATCTGGCGAGACCCCCGCATCATCGAGGGCGAGAGTCATCGCCCGCGCCGGCTCGATGCCTGTGTCCGCGAGTCTGACGCGATGATATGCATCACACGTCGAGCCATAGCCGGCGATCTCAGCGTAGATCGTAGCTCCTCGAGCGACGGCGGACTCACCAGACTCGAGAACGAAAACCCACGCCCCCTCGGCGACGACCATCCCGGAGCGCCGCGCGTCGAAAGGCCTTGATGCCCGGCCGGGATCATCGTCCCAATCGCGCGTCAGGACTCTCATCAGATCGAATCCGGCGAGAATCCCCGGCGCTATCGGGGCGTCGACGCCGCCGGCGATCATCACCTCCTGTCGCCCAAGAGCGATGTGTTCCGCGGCATAAAAGATCGCATCCGTCGAACTCGTACATCCTGTCGAAACGACGTGCGAAAGGCCCCGTAGCCCGAAGCGCATCGAGATCTCCGACGACAGCCCGCCGTGTGTCGACGCCGGGATGACATACACGCTCGCATCCTTTCGGCCGCCGAGATACCAGTAGGAATAATGCCTTTCGGTAAACGCTAGTCCGCCGCCGCCCGTGCCCATTACTACGCCGAAGCCCCGGGCTTGATCGATGTTAAAGTTGGCGGCATTGAACCCCGCGTCTCGTATAGCCTCATCGGCAGCCGCGAGGGCGAGCGGAACTGTTCTGGGAACGTGCTTCCGGTCCTTTGGGTCCAGGATCGACTCGACGTCAAAGCCGACGGCCTCGGCGGCGATCTTAACGGGGCAACGCGGTTCATCAAAGCTCCGGATGCGACGCACCCCGCTCGCGCCCGAACGGAGTCCTTCCCAAAACGCCCGTTTGCCAACACCAATTGGCGTCACGCAGCCCATCCCTGTTATTACGACGCGACGCGCACCTGGCACCTGCCTGAGCATTCAGTTCCCCCTTGCATCCGTTTGAGAATATCATTATCGTCTATAACTTACGTTCACCGTAGGGTGGCGGGCAACATTTATGCGGAAACCCGTGATCGCCGGTAATTGGAAAATGTACAAGCTG
>CAZWSK010000020.1:0-5245 GCA_964636445.1 uncultured Chloracidobacterium sp. | reverse complement strand
AGCAAGTTGGCCATTTCAAAGCACAAGTCTCTTTGGAAAATGTACAAGCTGCTGGGCGAGGCTGTCGAGACTGCGGTCGCCTTAAAGCCGCTCATCTCTAACGCGAATCATTGTGAGGTCGTGATCGCTCCGGTCTTTACTGCTCTCAAAACGGTCGCGGACCGCCTAGAGGGATCGAATGTAGCTGTCGCGGCGCAGGACTGCGCCGTCCAAAGCGATTTTGGTGCCCATACCGGCGAGGTTGCGGCGACGATGTTGCGAGACGCCGGCTGCAAGTTTGCGATCGTGGGGCACAGCGAGCGACGGCAGTTCTATGGTGAAACTGACGACACGGTGAACAGAAAGGCCAAGGCGGCCATCGCGGCCGGGCTCACTGCGATCGTCTGCGTTGGCGAGATGCTGGACGAAAGGGAAGCCGGCAGTGCCGGATCTGTCGTCGCGCGGCAATTAAACGCAGGTTTGTCGGGTTTGACAGTTGCCGACATGGAACGTATCATTATCGCTTACGAGCCTGTCTGGGCGATCGGAACGGGTAAAACCGCGACGCCTGAACAGGCTCAAGAAATGCACGGCCACATTCGGCAAACAGTGGCGGCAACGCAGGGCGGCGAGGTCGCCGAGGGAGTCAGGATCTTGTACGGCGGGTCGGTCAAACCGGATAATATCGCCGAATTGATGTCGCAGCCCGATGTGGACGGTGCCTTGGTCGGCGGGGCCAGCCTCGAGGCCGAGATTTTTGCAAAGATCGTGAATTACGAACGGTAAGAAGACCTACTTGTCACTGTTCAACGTTCACTGTTCACTAATTTAGATGGTTTATTTCTTATACGGTATTTTTTTCCTATCGTGCCTGACGCTGATCGCGGCGGTGCTGCTTCAGCCCGGCAAAACAGACGCCGGCGCCCTTTTCACGAGTAACGTCTCTAGTTCCGCTTATGCCCCGCGAGGCACTGCGACGGTCTTGTCGAAGGTAACGATCACGGCTGCTGTGGTATTCATGATATCGGCACTGATGCTGTCGATGCCTGCGTTGACGGGGAATGTCTCGGTCCTTTCGAGCAATCCTGAGGCTCCGGCGGAGACAAGTGCAAACTCGAATACCGCGGATGCGAACGCGAATACGGCCGATGCAAATGCGAACACCGCGGATGCTAATGCAAACGCGTCGACCGATGGCAACGCGAATGCCAACACCGCCGTGTCAGAGAGTTCGAATTCGAACGCCGAGGCACCGGCAGCAAACGCCAACGCCAACGCAGAGCCGCCGGCGAACAACTAGTTCTTTGCATTCTTAGCTCAGGTGGCGTAATTGGTAGCCGCGCACGTTTGAGGGGCGTGTGGAGAAATCCGTGCGAGTTCGAGTCTCGCCCTGAGCACCATTTAAAAAGGCAGATAGGACGAGAGTGTCCTGTCTGCCTTTTGACTTTTTGCGCGGCTTAAAATAGGTCGAGCTCGATCCGCAGGAACTTCTTCGGGTTCTGCCGGAAATCGTACAGCAGTTTTGTTCCCTCACTCGTAAACGTACTGACATTGTTTGCCGTCTGGCTCAGGTCGTTATAGAGCTTTTCGTCCGTGATGAGACGGCCGAGAGTGCCTTTGCCGGACTGTGCGTTTGCGATGAGCGAATCGATCCGGTTTGATGCCGAGCCCAGCTTGGTGATCGCCGCTCTCAGGTCGTCATAGAATTTGTCGTCCTTGAATAACTTTCCCGCCGTGCCCCGGCCTTCGCGAATATCGCCTGTGATCGATTTGACATCATCTGCGATCGACGATATCTTCTCGGTCGATCGGCGCAGTTCGTTGACCGCAGCGCGCGTTTCCACGTACAATGCGTCATCCTTCAGCAGCCTTCCGGCCGAACCGCGTCCTGCCTGGAGGTCGTTCGAGATCGTCTCGAGCTGCCGTACCGTTCGGTTGAGGCTGTTGTATAGCTCGGGGTCGTTCACGATCTTGCCGGCGGTGCCTTCGCCTCGATTGATGCGATCGATGGTCTCCTGCAGACGCGTCATCGTCGCGCGCGTCTCCGCGACCGCTCCGTCCAGGTTTTCGTAGAGAGCCGCGTCATTGACGACACGCCCGAGTGTGCCTTCTCCCCGGTTCGCCTTTTCCAGGACCTCTCGCGCTTGCGAGAACACGTCGCTGCCGGTCGCGGTTAGCTGTGTGAGCGATACCTCGGCTTTTGACTTGAGCAGCCCGTTCGGTTCGATCGGCGATCCTTTTGCCGTTCCCGGCGAGATATTGATCATCTTGTCGTTACCGAGCACCGACGTGGACACGAGATTCGCGGTGGAATCAGTGCGGATCAATTCAGTTATCGGCTTGTTGTCGAAGGTCTCGACCACCGCGAACGAGGCCTCAATGCGTTCGCCGTCCGCCTCGTCCGGCGGCAAAAAGCGAACGTCCTGCACCTTACCCACTGAGACGCCGGCAAGCTGGACATCCGAACCGTCGTGCAGCCCGTCGGCGCTGACAAATCTAGCCTTAAGGTTGATCTTCCTCTCAAACGGGTTAAAGCTCCCGCTCGAGTTCAAGATAAGGAACCCCGTGATGACAAGGGCGCCGAGCATGAAGATGCCGACCTTCAGCTCGCTAAGTCTAAGGTTTTGCTTTCGGCTCGGCATATTCTATTTGATCCTCAAAAAGCTGCGGATGTAATCGTCGTCGCTATGGCGAAGCTCGTCCTCGCGTCCGCTGAATATCAATTTACCCTCGCGCAGCATCATCACCTCCGTGTTCAGCAGCGACCACGCCGCTCCGTCGAGGCGATACTCGACCTCGCCCTTTTCGCTCAGGACCGCGTACTCGCCTGTCAGATAGTCGAGATTGCTCATCTCGTGGGTGACAAATATCGATGATACATTCTCAATATCGCGAAGTTTAATCGCCAATTCGCATATCGTGCGTGACGTCGGCGGATCTAGCCCCGCTGTAGGTTCGTCGAATAATACGACATCAGGGTCTCCGACGAGGGCACGGGCGATGCCGACGCGGCGGCGCATTCCACCCGAAAGCTCGGCGGGCATCTTGTCGATCGCGTCCTCGAGATTAACGAAACGCAGCATCCGCTCGACCTCGTCCGCCACCTCCGTTTCGGCGACATTGGCCTCGTGCAACCGATATGCGACGTTATCGTATACGGACAGTGAATCAAACAGGGCTCCCTCCTGAAACACCATTCCGATCCTCTTCCTGATCTGCATCAGGTCCATGTCGTCGAGTTCTGTAATATCAACCCCATCAACAAATATTCGCCCGGCGTCCGGCTTGATCAGCCCCAGGACGAGGTTGATCAGCGTAGACTTTCCGGTCCCGGAACCGCCCAGTACGATCTTTGTCTCGCCGCGGCGCACAGAAAAACTAACGCCGTCGAGGATCACCTGATCGTCAAACGCGAGGCAAACGTCGCGAAATTCGATCGCTGGCAGCGGTCCTTCCCGGGCTCCCGTTTCCGGGGCGTGCTCTAAGATCGTATCCATCGGTTCTAGAACATCGTGCTGTTGAGCGTCGATTGCAGGATCTTGGACAGGAAAAAGTCCGCGATGATGACGTTGATCGACGAGGCGACCACGGCCTGCGTCGTCGAGGTTCCTACGCCGACAGTCCCGCCGGTCGTCGTCAGGCCCTTATGACATGAGATGATCCCGATTATCAAGCCAAAAAACACCGGTTTTATCATTCCGGCGACCAAGTCGGTCAGTTTGAGCCCAGTGCCGACGGACGAAATGTAGAGATTGATATCCAGGCCGTGCAGCTGCTTCGCAACGACCCCGCCGCCCACGATGCCGAACATATCCGCCGACATCGTCAGGAGCGGCAATGTTATGACAAGTGCCGCGACGCGCGGGGTTACGAGACGCCTCACAGGGGACGTACCGAGCGCCCGCATCGCGTCGATCTGCTGTGAGACGACCATTGAGCCGAGCTCCGCAGAGATCGCTGAACCTACTCGCCCGGCAACGATCAACGCCGTCAGTACAGGGCCAAGTTCGCGAATAAGCGACGTCGTGATCCCCTGACCGGTGTTGCTCTGAGCGCCGTAATACTCGAGCGTCGGGTACATCTGCAGGATCAATACCCCGCCGGTGAAGAAGCCCGTCAGCAGAACAATGCTAAGCGAACCGACGCCGATCTTGTCCATCTGAACGACAACCTCGCTCAGATACCGCGGCCCCTGCCTGATCCCTTTGAGCATGCGCCAGACGAGGTCGCAGATCTGTTGCAGCTCAAAAAGAAAGCGGGTAAAGAAGTTCATTTTCCTCGGGTTTGGTAGGGAAGATTATAACTGCGGCACCGGCTGACGCAAAAAGGCCGCCCTCGCGGACGGCCTTGTCTTTCGGATCGATCCGGGTCTAGGGCTTCTCCTTTGCCTCTGCCGGAGGCTGATCGGTCTTTGCCTTATCGGGCTTTGCAGAACCCCGGCCTGCGCCAAGAGCCTTCATTCTCTGCGCACCGCGAAACATCGGCCGGGTCTCGTTAAAACTGGCACGAAGCTCGCGGAATTTCACCAACTGCTCGGCCGTAAGAATGCGCCTGACGGCGAGTTCGTCCATCGAGCGAATGCGCACCAGCTCGGCCTGGGCCAGCTGGACGTCCTTCAGCCGAGCGCGCACGTCCTCCTCGTTGACCACGTCGGCATAGATCGCTGCGTCGAGCAGACGACTCGCCTCGCGAAAGTTATGCTGAGCCGCCGCGATGAGCGGCTTGCGGGCCTGATTCATCCGCCGAATTTTCCGGATCTGCTCACGCGAAAGTCCTAGCTGCCGCAGCAGGTTAAATCGCGGTTCCTGCTGGCGGCCCGCCGCCGGCCGGTCGCCGTCCGAAGGTCCGTCGTCAAGGCCGTCATCCTGTGCCGAGACCGACATCACACCTAACGCGAATATCGCCAGCATCAGTAACAATCTGAGGTATTTTGCCGTTTTCATCTTCTTATCCGCCGACCTCGTCAAATAGGTCGGTCAGCCTCAGTGATTCGTCTTCTACGTCAATATCATTGCTCAGTGCCGGGGCTTTTCGGGCCTGCGTCGGAGAATCTGGGCGAATGGTATCAACGTCCCTCGCAGACGGCCGCTTGATGGCGGTATGTTTTGCGGACGGCCTACTCGTGCGGACTGCAGTGGCTTTCACGCTCTCGGGGCGAACGTCTGGCACTTGAACGGCCGGGACAGGTTCAACTATCGGCGGGAACGGGGTCGGCGCAGTCGTCGCGGCCGAAACCGGGGCAGGGACTTGAACGTTCGCGGCGACG
>CAZWSK010000019.1:21760-24177 GCA_964636445.1 uncultured Chloracidobacterium sp. | reverse complement strand
ATGAGCGTGACCGGAATGTCGTCCTGCATCAGTTCCCAGGCGGTGAGACGGGCGCCCTGCAGGTACGGGCGGGTCTCGTCGGCGATAACGGCGATGTGCTTGCCGGAGTCGACGGCGCCGCGAATGACGCCGAGGGCGGTGCCCCAAACGCCGCCGGTCGCGAGGGCTCCGGCGTTGCAGTGCGTCAGGACCGTGTCGTTGTCGTTGAGCAGCTCGCCGCCGAATTTTGCGATCTGCGCCTGGGCGTCGATGTCTTCGTCGTGGATGACGATGGCCTCGGTCTTTAGGATCTCTTTGATCTCGCTGACGGACTTCCCTTCTTCTTTGGCGGCAGCAAAGGTCTTTTTCATCCGGTCGATCGCCCAGAAGAGGTTCACGGCCGTCGGCCGTGTCTTGCCTATTACCTCGGAGGCGAAATCGATCTCGTCCTCGAGGTCGACGGCGTTCGTGCCGACAAAGTTCTTTGCGGCGAGGGCGATGCCGTATGCTGCCGAGACGCCGATCGCGGGCGCACCGCGAACGACCATGTCTTTTATTCCGGCCGCGACGGCGTTGTAGTCACGCAGCGTCAGCCACTTTTCCTCGGTCGGCAGCAACCGCTGATCGAGCATGAGAACGCCTTCGTCGGACCATTTAACGGGGATGATGTTGAGGTTCATAGAACAAAGCCCTTTCGGGGAAATCTCAGATTATACAGCATCTGGGCTTCTTCTCGCCGAGCGGAAAAGCTTCGCTTTTCCGGGGCCGGTTCAAGACTGCGCGCGGCTGTGCCGCCGCGTGCGGGGCGGCGTAGCCGCGAGGGTCTTAGTGAGCCATCCGGAAAAGCAGAGCTTTTCCGCTCGGCGAAATAAGAGCCGCCGGTACTTGAAGGTGAACTTTACAGTTACCAGTTTCGTTGTGACTCACTATGAAACTCGAACACACCCTCGACGCCATTCACGTATCGCTGACCCGGCGGCGGTGGACGCAGTTGTTTACGGCATTTGTGCGGTGCCTGCTGGCACTGGGATTTATCCCGCCGAGCATTCCAAAGATCATGCACAGGCCGTTTACGGTGCTGCCCGACTCGAATCCGGTCGGGGCGTACTTTAACGCGCTCTACAACACGGGCTTCTATTACGAGTTTATCGGCTGGTCGCAGTTGATCGCGGCTCTGCTCTTGCTCATCCCGCGAACGTCGCATATCGGGGCGATGATGTTCTTGCCGATCATTGTCAATATCGCGGTGCTCACGTCGTCGGTCGGGTTTGTCGGTACGTGGCTGATCACGATATTGATGGCGTTTGCCGCGGCGTGGCTGGTTGCGTGGGAATACGACAGGCTGAAGCCGATCGTTTTCAGCACTCGCGAGGACATGCCGCGGCGCGTGCCGTATCAATTCCTGACGATCCCTGCCTTTTTTGCGCTTGGCGGTGTCGTGATGGCCGTGCTCTGGTGGTCGATACGGCTGGGTAATTTTTCTAATTATCTCAATGTCGGCATTGGGCTGGTGCTGTTAGGAACCGTGTTCGGGTTCGTTGTGGTGGTCCACTTCCGCTTTATGCCCGTTGGCCATCTGTCAGGACCGCCTTCGTGACAGGGCGGTCGAGGGTTATTCAAGAAGTCGGGGCGGACATCTCTGCCCGCTCGTAGTACTTGAATCTTAACTTCGTTCGGCGTGCGCACACGCACGCGCGGCGGGCAGGGATGCCCGCGTTCCGACGCCTTGCCGCCAAACGGACGCTGAAGCTCAGAACCGGACGAAATTTGATAGACGGCAAGGCTTCGTTTAATATCGGTTGCTTACACGAATACTTATCTATGACCACGGAGGCCGCGACCGATATCTCAGCACAACCAAGCCCTGCGCAAGAGCAGTCATTATTTCGCGACAACTTTGACCTGAACCGCAAGCTGCCATGGGCGCTCGCCGCCCTCGACAGGCTCTCGATGAATTTCTTCTGGTCGTGGCAGCCGGACGGCGTCGCATTGTTTCGCGATCTCGATCCCGTTTTGTGGGACCGGTGCGAGCAAAGTCCGCGGCTGTTATTAAAAGAGATCGGCAACCTGCGCCTCTGGCAGCGGGCGAGCGACGCCGCATACATCGAGCGGCTTAACGCGTTCACAGAAAAACACGACGCGTACCTTTCGCAGACCACCGACCCGACGATCGCATACTTCTGCGCCGAGTTCGGAGTGCATAATTCCCTGCCGAATTACTCGGGCGGACTCGGCATTCTGGCCGGCGATCATCTTAAATCTGCGAGCGACCTAAACGTGCCGCTTACGGCCATCGGCCTGCTGTACCGTTACGGCTACTTTCGCCAATCGCTGCGGCACGACGGTTGGCAGGAGGAAAGATACGCTGACATTTTTGCGTCGGAAATGGCGTTGACGCCCGTTTTCGATGCGGACGGAGAACGCGTGACGGTTTGCGT
>CAZWSK010000019.1:8034-21660 GCA_964636445.1 uncultured Chloracidobacterium sp. | reverse complement strand
TGCGTTTTTACGACCCACACGCCAGTCGCCGCCGGCAACGATACCTTCGAGCCGGGGCTGTTGATCGAGTGTTTTAGCGAAGACTTTATCGCGTCGTTAAAGATCTCGAACAACGAATTCCTTGCCCTTGGCCGTGCCGATCTGAGTGACGACAGTGAATTCTTCGGCATGACGCCGCTCGCGATACGTATGTGCCGTTCGTCGAACGGTGTGAGCGAAAAACACGGCGAAGTCTCGCGCGGATTGTGGCAGAAGATGTTCCCGAATGCGGACGTGCCTATCACTTCCGTGACCAACGGCGTCCACGCACCGACGTGGATCGCTCCGTTATTTCAGGACCTCTATCGGCGAAAATTTGGCGAGCATTGGCTCGACGCCACACGTGATCCGCGCGGCTGGGCCGAATACGTGAACACTCTAGACGACAGCGAGGTCTGGTCCGCGCACCAATCGCTGAAGGGCCTGCTGATCGCGTTTATTCGTCACCGGCTGCGCACAGACGACTGCGGTGATTTTGATACGATCCATGAGCATGAGAGCACAAAAGGGCTGTTCTCGCCGGACGTGCTGACGATCGGTTTTGCCCGACGCGTTGCAGCGTACAAGCGTTGGGACCTGATATTCAGCGACCTCGAACGCCTGCTGCGGCTGGTTGATGACGATGGGCGGCCGGTGCAATTCGTTTTCGCGGGCAAGGCGCACCCGCAGGACAACACGGCGAAAAAGATATTGCAGGAGCTGATGTCGATCAACCACGATTCGAACTGGCAGCGTCGGGCCGTGTTCGTCGAGGATTACGATCAGGAGATCGCGCGATATCTCGTCCACGGCGTCGACGTCTGGATGAACGTTCCGCGTCGCCCGATGGAGGCCAGCGGCACGAGCGGCATGAAGGCCGCGATGAACGGCGTGTTGAATTTCTCGATCCTCGACGGCTGGTGGATAGAGGGCTATAACGGCGAGAACGGGTTTGCGATCGGCCGCAGCGACGTCGAGGACGACGCGCAAATGGACGCCGAAGATGCCGAGTCTCTGTACTCGACGCTCGAAAACGAACTGATCCCGACGTATTACGATCGCGGCAAGAACGGCTATTCCGCCGCGTGGGTCGCCCGAATGCGCAATTCGATCGCCACGCTTACGCCGCAATTCTCGAGCGACAGGATGCTCAACGATTACCTCGAGCGTATCTACAGGGCATAATGACGGACGTCGAATTCACACGCGGACAGATACGGCCCGTCGAATGCGTAAAGGAGGCGTTCGAGCGGATCAAGGGCGATTACTGGATGCTGTTTGCTATCTCGCTCGTCGGCGCGCTTATCGGCGGCATCTCGATGTACGTGCTGATCGGGGCGATGGTCTGCGGCATTTTTTACTCGTACTTCAAAGTGATCGACGGTGAGGGCAAGCCGTCGATCGACGACCTGTGGGTCGGGTTTAAATTCTTCTGGCCAAGCCTGCTCGTTACTATTTTGATCGTAGTACCGATCGTCGTTTACACGTTGGCGCTGTTCTTGACGATGTATCTCCCGATCATAATGAAGGCCGTGGGCGGCTCGCGTGTGAGCGACGATGAACTGCTCGGCAGCGTGCTGGTCGTTCTCGCGGTCGACGTCGTCATCGCTCTGGTGATGGTCACGGTACATTCGCTGCTGATATTCAGCTTTCCGCTGATCGTCGACCGCGGGCTGTCGAGCTGGGAAGCCATCAAGCTGAGCGCCCGGGCGACCCTCAAGAATATCGGCGGCGTCGGCGGGCTGATCGTAGTTAATTTCGCCATCGCGATCGTCGGATATCTCGCTTTCTGCGTCGGCCTCTATCTTGCGATACCGCTGATGACCGCTACCAATATCGTCGCGTACCGCCGCGTTTTCCCAAAGCCGGGCCGTCGCGAACCGTACCTCGAACCGCCGCCGCCGGCAGCTTACCAGAACATCTCATGATCGAACCAGTTCAGATAGTCGAAGAATCCGAGGGCGAGATATCCATCAAATGGTCGGACGACACCGAGACACGCTACACCGCCCCGCAGCTTCGTCGATCATGCCCCTGCGCGGGCTGCATCGATGAATGGACAGGCAAAAAGACGCTCGACGACGCGAAGGTCACCGACGACCTGACCATCACGCATACCTCGATAGTCGGCCGTTATGCGTTGAACTTTCATTTCTCTGACGGTCACGATACGGGGATATTTAGTTTCAAGTACCTCAAAGAGCTGCCCTAACCCGCTGTGCTAAAATGGCACGGTATGCATGAGCGGGATATTTTTGACGAGCGGCAGGAAACCAAAAAAGCGAACTTTGCTTGCCCCTTTTGCCGCGAGCGCGGCGAGTACGACGTTCGTTGGGTAAAGCGTACCAAAAAGAAAAAACCGCCGCGGAACCTCTCAGATCACGATCGGGCCCGCTTTAATAATTCACGCGACTATATGGTCCGCGTCGACGATATGCTCGTCTGCCGGAACATGCGATGTCGAAAGCGATTTGAGATACCGACGTCGCAGTCTGTAGTTTTCATATAAAAAAGGCGGGCTTTCGAGCCCGCCTTTTCCTTTAGGATCCCTTTCGGATCAATAGATCGAGAACGTATATTCGATCTGCTTCGTTACGGTCTGGCCGACTCCGTCACGTTTGGCCGGTTCGAAGTTGATGCGTCGAGCCGCGGCGATCGCCTGTTCAGTGAGGCCGTTGGGCAGGCCCTTGACTGTTGAGATGCTGCCGATGCCGCCGCTGCCGAGGAAGGTCACGCGAAGGATCACCGTGCCCTGAATATTCGCCTGTCGAGCTGAGTCCGTATAGCCCGGACGCGGCTTCGACAGGATCTTAATTCCCTGCGTTACGCCCGCCGGTCTTGCCGGAGGAGGAGGCGGGCCGCCACTTCCAGGCCCCGTTCCGTCGCCGTTTCCTGAACCTAAGCCGCCGCCGCTGCCCGAACCATCGCCTGACCCGGTTCCGGTACCGCGGCCGCTGCCCTGGCCGGTGCCGGTGCCCGTTCCCTGTCCGCCGCCCGTGCCCGGGCCGTTATTCCAGCTCGTGAATCGGCCATTTGGGTCGCCAAAGCGGTCGTATTTCTGTTCAAATGTCCTGTCGCCCTGCGTCGATGCCGGCGGGAGGACGAGCGTAGGATTCGTCAGACGCGGGATAGCTTCGGGTGGACGCTGCGGGTTCTTTGTCTGATTGGCTAGATCCCCAAGAGTCGTTTCTTCCTGCTCACGGCCGCCGCCTCCGCCGCCGCCGGCGTCATCTTTCTTGTTCTGCTGCTTCTCTTCCTCGACGGTCATCGGTACGTCTTCGATGAGCGACGCGAGGAACATCTCGTCGCCGATCGAACTGACGTCGTTAAGGTCCTTGCTGAAGATGCTCACAACCACGCCGCCGAGCATCACCATCACCATCAGAGCGGTGGCCCCGAGCAAAAGCCCGTTGCGCGTGCCTGTATCCTTTTCCTCGATGACGGTTAAATAATATTCACCCGCACCCTGGGCCCGCGAATGCTCGTCTGAAAGCGAAGCGGGCGAACGGTCAACATCAACAGGCGTCGTCTGAATATAAACGGGCTTGTGTGCGATGACGGTCTCGACCTCGGGTTCGGATAGTTCCAGTTCGATGTCTTCCGGTGCTTCGGCCTCGACAGCGGCCGCTTCCACCTCAGGCTCGAAGGTCTCGACCTGCGGTTCCTCGATCACCTCGGTGACCGCTTCCTCTGCACGGATCTCCTCGGTCGGAGCCATCTCCTGCGCCGGTTCGGCAGCAGCGGCCGGCTCGATAAAAGCCGGTGCGGGCGGCTCGGCCGCCGGTGCGACCGGATTCATCTCAAACGCCGCAAGCGGCTGGCCGCAGTTCGGGCAAAAACCGAACTTCTCGGCGAAACCTTCGTCGCATTTACTGCAAAACTTAACGATCTTTCCCATGTTTAGCCTCTCGAGCTCCACACCCTCACGGGCGTGCGACATACAATAAAACGATTATATCGCGTTTATTTCAGAGTTTCAGGTGCGAATTTTTCGCTACCGCGCGACCCGCTAATTACGGGTTTTTCTCATTCCTGATAGATGCCTCATCTGTTTGACGCGATGCCCGCACGCCTTTAATATTTTCAGTTAACGCAGCCGCTCATGGAGCTGTTTTTACAACGAGTTCCGCACGGCCCGCAACTAAGTTTCGGACAAACGCCCTCTCGTTGTATCTATACGATGAAAAATCGGAATTTATTCGTAAAAATCGTCTTTATCGCCGTTCTGCTGCTTCTGATCTTTTCGATGGTCGCTCCGGTGATCTTTTCGCAGACGCCGCCGCGACAGGAAAAACTCCTAAACGGACTTAAAGTCCTGATGTGGCCCGACGAGAAGGCCGATAAGGTAACACTGCGCCTCCGTGTACATTCGGGCTCCGCCTTTGACCCGCAGGGCAAAGAGGGCGTGATGCAGATACTGGGCGATAACCTCTTCCCAAACCAGGAAATACGCGATTATTTTGCCGAGGACCTCGGCGGCCATCTGGACGTCTCGACAACCTATGACTATATCGAGATCGAGGCTTCGGCAAAACCCGAATTCCTCCTGCAGATGCTCGAGACCGTCGGAGGAGCTGTCGCTTCGCCGTCCATCGACAAACCCACGACCATCACGCTCCGCGATCGCATGATCGCGAAGGTCAAGGAACTCGAAAAAGACGTCTCCTACGTAGCCGACCGGGCCGTCGCCAAGCGCCTGTTGGGCGATTTTCCGTACGGCAGGCCGCAGATGGGCACGGTCGGATCGCTGCAAAGGATCGACTATCCCGACCTGATCGACGCCCGGCTTCGCTTTCTGACCGCGGATAACGCGACCCTTGCGATCAGCGGAAAATTCGACCGGAAGTACGCGTTCCTCGCGATCCGGCGACTGCTGGGCGGATGGCAAAAGTCTGACCGGAAGGTGCCGTCGACATTTCGCCAGCCCGATGATCCGCCCGCGGCTGTGCTGACCGTTGCCTCACCAGATCCCGAAGCATGGGCCGTTAGAATGGCGATGCGCGGCACGGCTCGCGCGGATAAGGACTTTGCGGCTTCGCTTGTATTTGCCGAAGTGCTCGAATCCCGGCTTAAGGCCGCGGTGCCGGTCGGGCGTGCCGAAGGCGTTACCGTTGTTAGCGAAACACATCTGCTGCCCGGTTTGATCGCGATCAAGCTCGGCTCCGACTCTAAAGACGCCTCCGGCGAAAAGGTCGAGGCAAACGAGATCGTGCCGAAGGCCCTGTCCGCCGTCGTCACGCCAGCGGAATTTCACTCGGCGTCGTCGAAAATGCGATCGATCTGGGCTCAACGTCCGCAAGAAACCCTCTGGCTTGACGCGGACACGCTTCGCCTCTCGGACGTCGATGCGTATCGCAAGGCTTTTGACTCGGTAACGCTCGCTGACGTTAACGCGTTCGGCGAAAAGCTTCGCCGCCGCCCGGTCGCGACCGTCGTGGTTAATACGCCGCCCTCAGCCAATTGATGCCCGCCGAACTCAGCGCGAAAGAGGTCGAGCATTCGCAGGCCGTAAAAGCGATGTTCTCGGGCATCGCTCCGCGGTACGACCTGCTCAATCATGTTCTGTCGCTAAACATCGACAGGCGTTGGCGGCGGAAGGTGAAGAAGGAGTTGCAGACGGTGCTCGACGACCCGAACGCCGTCGTTCTGGACGTCGCATGCGGCACGGGCGACCTGTCGGTCGAACTGCAAAAAGGATCGACAGCGTCGGTCATCGGCACAGATTTCTGCCGGCCGATGCTCGCCGTTGCCGCAGAAAAGAATGCCGGCGCGGGCCTTGCCATTCCTTACGTCGAGGCAGACGCGATGCGGCTTCCCTGTGCAGACGCGAGCTTTGACGCGGTCACCATCGCGTTCGGACTGCGCAATCTTCCCAACTTCGAAAACGGCCTGATGGAGCTATTGCGGGTTCTCAAACCGGGCGGCAGGCTGGTCGTGCTGGAATGCTCTCACCCGCCGGTGCCAGTATTTCGTGAGGCGTACGAATTTTACTTCAATACCCTGTTGCCCCGTATCGGGGGCCTCGTAAGCGGTTCCAGGAGTGCGTATCAGTATCTGCCGAGCAGCGTCTCAAAATTCCCCGACCAGCGGGCGCTAGCAGCCCTGATGGAAAAGGCCGGATTCATTAACATCCGATGGCAAAACCTCACCGGCGGCATCGCGGCGTTGCACTCAGGGGCAAAGGCGATTTAAAGTTTAGTATTCCTTTCTGGGAACTCTAAAAATGAATACCCTGCGCGAGAATCTCACGCTCTCATTCGAGCGAATACAGTTTTTTGCCGATGCGGTCTTTGCCATCGCGATCACATTGCTAGTGATCGAGATCAAGGTCCCGCATATAGCGCACGAGTCCTATAGCGACGCAGCGGTTAGGCACTCGCTGGTCGAGATGCTGCCTAAGTTCGCCGGCTTTTTCTTCAGCTTTTGCATCATCGGCCTGATGTGGATCGAGCATCACCGCATATTTCAGTACATCGGCCACTACGACCTGGGGCTGATCGCTCGTAATCTGCTGTTTCTGCTGTTCGTCGCATTTATTCCCTTTCCGACGGGGCTTTTCAGCGAATATTTCCTTAGTAACACGGCCTTCGTGATGTACGTTGCCAGCTTCGGACTCGCGGCGGCCGCAAAGGCCCTCATTTGGCGGTATGCGATGAAAAAACGCGACGAGATCATCGTGAAAGAGATCGACGAACGCACGATCAGAGAGATCTGGCTGCGTTCCTGGGCCGTGCCGATCGTATGCGTCGTCGCGATCGCAGCGTCATTTGTCGTTGGCCCATTTGGCGGGTTCGCATTCCCGCTTATTCCGTTGGTCGCAAGCTTGTTGGGCCGCTCGGCCAGGGAGACCGCCGCCTGAAGTACAAGCTCGCCAATCTCGCTCGCCGTCTCGGATTGATGCTGCTCGTCATTTGGACGGTGGTGTCGCTCGTTACGTTTCTTATCGAGATAGTGCCGGGCGACCCGGCGACGGTGATCCTCGGCGAGACGGCAACGCGGGAGCAGATAGAAAATTTCAACGCAAAGCACGGCCTCGACCGCCCGGCGTTCTTCTTCTCTTACGGCGAGAACGGCTTTGTGTGGAACGGGACAGATAATCGCTACACCGAGTATTGGACAGGCCTGCTCCGCGGCGACCTGGGCCGTTCGTTCCAGACCGACAGGCCGGTGCGGGAGATGATATTTGAGCGATACCCGTCGACGATCAAGCTCGCCATAGCCGCGATGCTCGTCGCCATCGGCATAGCACTGCCTCTCGGTGTGCTGGCAGGCTCACGAAAGAATTCTCTTGTCGACAACTTTGCATCAGTTTTTGCGCTCCTCGGTATCTCACTGCCCACGTTCGTGGTAGGACCCTTCCTCGTGTACATCTTTGCAGTGCAGCTTGGCTGGTTTTCGGCTACGGGCAGTTTGTATCCCGAAGACATTATCCTGCCCGCCGTTACTTTGGGAGCAGCACTTTCCGCGATCCTGACACGAATGGTCCGCTCCAGCGTTATCGAAGAGCTCGGCGAAGACTATGTCCGCACGGCTCGGGCAAAGGGCGTCAACGAGCGAATGGTCCTCTTCAAACATGTTCTAAAAAACGGCCTCATTCCCGTCGTCACGATCCTCGGGCTGCAGCTCGGTGTGCTGCTCGCCGGCGCGATCATTACGGAACGCATTTTTAACTGGCAGGGCCTCGGCCTGCTCCTTCTCGACGACGGCATCGGCAAACGTGATTATCGTCTCGTGCAGGGCTGCGTGCTGGTCATCAGTGTCACGTTCATCCTAGCGAACTCGCTAACGGATCTTGTTTATCGCAAACTCGATCCGAGGATAAGGCTGGGATGAGCAGATTGGGTTACATCGGCTTGGTCATCGCGGCGATATTCATTCTCGCGGCGCTCTTTGCGCCGTGGATAGCGACGCATGATATCGCCGCTCAGGACCTCGCCCTGCGTTATGCACCGCCGAGCGCCGACCACTGGTTCGGCACCGACGGGGTCGGACGTGACGTGTTTTCACGAACAGTATACGGCGCACGCATCTCGCTCCAGGTCGGCATCGCTGTCGTGCTGGTATCGGCCGTGATCGGCATCATGATCGGCGCGATCGCCGGATTTTATGGCGGTTTTGTCGACAGTTTTCTGTCAGGATACGTTTTTAACGTTTTCCTTGCATTTCCCGGCCTTCTTCTTGCGATCGCTCTGGTGGCCTTCCTCGGCGCCGGACAGGGAAAACTTATCGCGGCCCTGTGCGTGATAGGTTGGGTCGGTTATGCCAGAGTAATGCGCGGTCAGGTATTGAAAGTGCGGGAATACGATTACGTCATGGCCGCACGAGCGCTCGGATCCGGCGATCTGCGGATCATGACGACGCACATTCTTCCTAACGCCATACAGCCGCTGATCGTTCAATCGTCACTTGGCATGGCCGGAGCCGTGCTGTCGGAGGCGTCCCTCTCGTTCCTTGGCCTCGGAATTCCGCCGCCGGCGCCGAGCTGGGGCACGATGATCGAGGAAGCGCGGCTCTTCTTTAGCATTTCGCCGCACGTCCTTTTCTTCCCCGGAGCGGCGGTGGCATTGACCGTGCTGGCATTTAATTTCCTTGGCGACGGCCTGCGCGAGTATCTCGACCCTAAGCAGCGCAAACGCTGATCTCATTCAACCTTTTCGATCCGAGTGTGCATCAAACCTCTGATCTCGCGTCTTGTCATGTACGCCAATAAGGGCCGCCTATTACTACTGATATTTCTGCTGCTCAGCGGCTGTGCGGACGCGTTTTCGCAGTCCGGCCGGAAGATCGCAGCAACGCCCACGCCCCGGCCGACAGTCGACGAGCGGGATCAGTATTCCGAGTCGACCCCACGCCCCGGCCGTATCGCGCGGCCGCGAACACAACCAACACCGGCGCCGCCAGCGGCTGATACATCGGCAGAAGCGGGCGAGGACGTCCTGCGCGTTGAAACTAACCTGATCACGATCCCCGTTTCCGTTTTTGACCGGAACGGGCTTTATATCCCGGGACTCAGGCGGTCCGATTTCAAGATATTCGAAGACGGTATCGAGCAAGAGATCGAATATTTCGGCACCTCGGAACAACCCATAACGGTCGCGCTCGTGCTCGACACGAGCCCTTCGACCGAGTACCGCATCGACGAGATCAAACGTGCGGCGACGGCATTTGTCAATTTGCTCGAACCGCAGGACAGCGTGATCGTCATTGAATTTAACTGGGACGTAAAGGTGCGAACCAAGGCCACGCAGGACCGCGAAAAGATCCTGAAGGCGATCAATAAGGCGAATTTCGATCAAGGGACGTCACTCTATTCGGCAGTCGACGAGGCCATTCGCAAGCAGCTCGGGAAAGTCACCGGGCGAAAGGCTGTCGTTCTCTTTACGGACGGCGTCGACACGACCTCGGGAAAGGCCACCTACGACAGCACCCTGAACTACGCGGAGGAATCTGACTCGCTCATTTTCCCGATCTACTACAACACCTATCTAGAGAACCGCAGGCGGAATGGCGGCGGTATTTTCGGCGGTGACCCGATGATCGGGGTGACGGCGGCGGATTATGCACTCGGCCGCAGATATCTCGATGATCTGGCAGACGCGACGGGCGGCCGCGTCTTTCGGCCCGAGGCGACACCGGGCGGATTAACCGCGGCATTCGAAGGTATCGCCGAGGAGCTTCGCCGCCAATACAATATCGGCTACGTGCCAAAACGCGAGGGCACGCCGGGCGAACGGCGATCCATCAAAGTCCGTGTAAACCGACCGAATCTCGTCATCCGCGCCCGCGACAGCTATGTCGTCGGTGCCGCACAGCCAGTCCTTGCGGCCCCTGCCAAGTGACCGTAAGATAAGTCAGCCTGACCGAAAAGCCTTCATAATGACGGCCTTATTCAGCGTTTAATGGTGTTTTTCACTGTTTATCGCATGGCACGCGCGTTGCAAATGCAACATTCGAGACGGCCATGTCCGGTCTCACGACGCTATATGAACGGTAGGGTGGAGCATTGGGTTCCGGAGATCTTCGAAGCGGTTCAGTTCGAAGACAGAGAGCACGTTTTGGAGACAGAGCGGCTCATACTCCGCCCCGTCACACGGAGCCATACTGCCGAATACACGGCGCTGGTGGCTGATCCCGACGTCATGCGTTACGTCGGCCTCGTGGCCGGACAGGTCTTGGATCAAGAACAGGCCGAGGATCTCGTCATCGGAGCCGCGGACGCTTGGTTAAAGCGCGGATATGGCCGGTGGTCGGTCTTTGAGCGCGCGTCAACCGAGTTCGCCGGCTTTACTGGTTTTCGGTGTGAACAAGGCGTTCCCGAATTGATCTGCCTGTTTAAAAAGAGATTCTGGGGCAAAGGCTATGCAACCGAATCGTCGCGGGCATGCCTGGACTACGGTTTCGATGCCCTGGGCTTTCGCGAGGTGTGCGCCTACTGCCGCCCGTCTAACGAAAAAGCCCGCCGCCTCATGGAACGCCTCGGCGGCGAATTTGTCGGGATCACGGATTTCTACGGTGTCGACGGCGCGGCTTATCGCTTCACGCGCCAATCGTAAGAAAAACTCTGCAAGCACTGATGGCACATGCCGTTCTCCTCAGTACAAGGCTCACAAAGGCTTGTAACTAAACAACTAGGAGAACTGTATGAAAAGAGAAATGCGTGTGCGCATCTTGGGAAAAGTGTGTCTTCCGGCCGTCATTTTGTCGGCAGCTATCGCGGCTTTTGCCGCTCCACCGCCGCCGGCTGATATAAGGGTACAGCTTCAGGGGCCGTCCACCGCGGCGGTCTATTCGCCGTACATTTATACGGCGAACGTCCGAAACATCGGCAACCAGCGTGCTGATAATGTGCGGCTGACGATCGACCTGCCGCTGACCGATACAAGCCCGCAGCGATACATTCTTGGAACCCTCGCCGGGTACGATACGACGAAATGTTCCATTACCGCACTCAAACTGCAGTGCACGCTTGGCCGGCTGAACAACAATCAGCAAACGAACATCTCGTTCAATTTCACAATGCCGATCTCTACCGAGGCGCTGTCCATTAAGGCTACGGGCTCGACCACATCTAACGAGCCGAACCAATCAAATAATTCCCAGACCGTCACCCCAACGCTCTCGCACCCGACGGTCGAGATCACGTCGGCAAATGTTCTGAATTCGCACTGCACCGGCACCGGCCTGACATCTTATTTCGAGTGTGAGCTCTTCCCAAGCTCTATCTCTCACTTTCCATCCACGCTCAACGCCGACCGGACAATAACGGTTTCCGAACCCGGATGGACAGGCACTTGGGACCAGCCGACGCTGCAGCAGCTCACATTCACCTACTCCGACGGCATGGGCTCAGATGCTACATTCAACGGATTTGCTCGGAGCTCGACATGCTTTGAGGGCATCACGACCTTCCTGCCAAATCTCGGCTATAGTTCCCCCTACCGCGTCTGTATCCAGTGACAACTGCAAAGTGGCATGAAAAAAGGCGTCCGCACGGACGCCTTTTTGATAAATGGTGATCCGACCAGGACTCGAACCTGGGACCCAATGGTTAAAAGCCATTTGCTCTACCGACTGAGCTATCGGACCACGCGGCCATTTCGGCCGAATTCAGAATTTTACAGATTGGCTTGGTCTAAGGCAAGTTCCATCGCCACACTATTGAAACCAGCCTTCCATTACTGAATCTTTCAAGATGATCGTTTGATCGCGTTCAGGCCCCGTCGAGACGAGGCCGATCTCAACGCCGATCTGTGCTGAGAGGAATTCGACATATCGACGGGCGTTCTCGGGCAACTGATCGAAGTCGGTGGTACCAAGCGTGTTCGTCACCCAGCCAGCGAGTGTCTCATAGACCGGTTTGATCTGACGCAGATCGCTGGACACGGCCGGGAAAGTATCGATGCGCTTGCCGCCGATCTCATAACCGACACACACCTTGATCTCGTCAAGCGTGTCGAGTACGTCAAGTTTTGTTAGCGCAACGGAATCGAAGCCGTTCAATTCCGCCGCGTATCGCGTCGCCACGGCGTCAAACCAGCCGCAGCGGCGCGGGCGTTTTGTGACAGAGCCGTATTCGCGGCCGCGTTCGCGAATGATCTCGGCTACGTCGGCCTCGCCCTCGATCATCTCGGTCGGAAACGGCCCCTCGCCGACGCGCGTCGCGTAAGTCCTCACGATGCCAAGCACGCCGGTGATGTGATGCGGAGGAATTCCTGCGCCGACAGAGGCTCCGCCGGCGGTTGGGTTTGACGATGTCACATATGGGTATGTCCCGTGGTCCACATCGAGAAGCGTCGCCTGTGCTCCTTCTAAAAGTATCTTTTTATTGGACTTACGGGCTTCGGCCAAAAAGTGTGAGGTCTCGCAAACGTACGGCCTGAGGCGTTGGACCAGCGGTTCGATCTCGGCCAGTATCTCGCCCGCACGCAGCGGCTGGTTGCCGTAGAGGACGATTATGCGGTTGGCTTCCTCGAGGTTGCGCTCGACGCGGAGCTTTAGAATGTCAGGCGACATTGCGTCAGCAACGCGAATTCCCCGCCGGCCGGCCTTGTCCTCGTACGCCGGCCCGATGCCGCGAAGCGTCGTGCCGATCTTCTCGTTCCCGAGCCGTTCTTCGGAGGTGTGGTCAAGTGCTCGGTGGTACGGCATTATCAGATGGGCCCGGGAGGAGACCTTTAGGCGCTCAGGCGAGACGGAAATTCCCTTCTCCTCGATCTGATCGACCTCCTCAAAGAATGCTTTAGGGTCGATGACCATCCCGTTGCCAAGCACGCACGTCTTATCCTCGTGGATTATTCCTGACGGCAAAAGCCTGAGAACAAACGCCTTATCACCGACATACACGCTGTGCCCCGCGTTGTGGCCACCCTGATAACGCGACACGACATCAAAGCGGTCGGCGAGGAGGTCAACCACCTTCCCTTTACCTTCATCGCCCCACTGGGCGCCGATAATCACGATGATCATGAATTTAATTACTAATTAACCAATTATTAATTGTTAATTACCGTTGAGAGTCCAGTTGTACAGTTCGACATAATTCTTCGCGGCGTTTTCCCAAGAATTATCTACTGCCATTCCATTCTTTTGGATCTTCAGCCAGGCTTCCTTGTCCTCGTACGCAAACCTAGCCTCGTAGATCTTTTCCAGCAGCTTATCGGCCTTGTAGGGGCCGAATTTGAAGCCGTTGCCGGTCTGGTCGACGGCGTTCCAGTTTTGCACCGTATCATCGAGTCCGCCGACGGCACGCACGATCGGGACGGTGCCGTATCTCAGTGAATACATTTGGTTTAGCCCGCACGGCTCGAATTTCGACGGCATCAGGAACATGTCCGCCCCAGCCTCGATGAGATGTGCCAATGACTCATTGTAACCGATGTAAACGCCCACGCGCGAAGGTGCGTGATCACGCAGTGCCTGCAAAAAACGCTCGGCTTCGCTCTCGCCCGAACCGAGTGCTATAAAAAACGCGCCGGCCGCGAGAATGTCACCGGCTCCTTGCTTGATCAACTCGACACCTTTCTGGCCAGTTAGCCGCGTAACAATGGCATATATAGGCCGGTCTAACTCGACCGGCAATCCAAAATGTTCGAGCAGGTGCCGCTTGCA
>CAZWSK010000019.1:0-7934 GCA_964636445.1 uncultured Chloracidobacterium sp. | reverse complement strand
CGCCGCCGCATCGCAAATTCGACCGCTGCAAACCCCGTGTGCCAATCGTTCAAATGAATGATGTCAGGTGCTGGTCCAAGACGCTCGATCAGGGCCAGAGCGGCGTGGCAAAAGAAGGCAAAACGTTCGTAGTCTTCCCTATAGCCGTATATCGAGTCACGGTGAAATAGCGGCGGATAGTCGATAAGAAATGTTGGAGAACCGTTTGCCTCGCTGTAGAATGCCTTGGCGCATACAGCCTGGCCTCGCCACGTGACCCAAAGGTCGTCGATCGCGACGTTCCACAGATATTCGCCCTTCGTCTGCCAATAACACGGCGTGATCAGCAGCGAATCGACGCCGATCTGCTTCAACGCTTTTGGAAGGGCGCCGGCTACGTCCCCGAGACCGCCGGTCTTGGAATACGGAACTGCCTCGGATGATATGACGGCTACGCGCATAAAAAAGTAGTCAGTAGTCGGTAGCTAGTAGCCAGAAGGTTCCGCTACAACTACTGCTGACTACTGACTACCGGCTACTGACTACCGTTCAACTCTGCATCGACGCCAGGAATTCCGCGTTCGTCTTGGTCTTGCCAAGACGTTCGAGCACGACTTCCATCTGCTCGACCGGCGAAAGCGGATTTAGCACGCGACGCATGACCCAGATCCGGTTGAGGTTTTCCTTGTCGATAAGGAGTTCCTCTTTACGAGTTCCCGAACGCTGCAGGTCGATCGCCGGATAGAGGCGTTTATCGGACAGCTTGCGGTCGAGATAGATCTCGGAGTTACCGGTACCCTTAAATTCCTCAAAGATCACGTCGTCCATACGCGAGCCGGTATCGATCAGGGCCGTAGCGATGATAGTCAAACTGCCGCCTTCTTCAACGTTGCGTGCAGCACCGAAGAATCGCTTCGGCCTCTGTAATGCGTTGGAATCGATACCACCTGACAGGATCTTGCCCGACGGCGGAACGACGGCGTTATGTGCTCGTGCGAGGCGCGTGATCGAGTCGAGCAAAATGACGACGTCGCGTTTGTGCTCGACGAGGCGTTTGGCCTTTTCGATCACCATGTCGGCAACCTGCACGTGACGCGTCGGCGGCTCGTCAAAGGTCGACGAAATGACCTCGCCTCTGACCGTTCGCTGCATGTCGGTGACTTCCTCAGGACGCTCGTCGATGAGCAGGACGATCAGCACGACCTCGGGATGATTCTCCGTGATCGAGTTTGCCATCGTCTGCAGCATCATCGTCTTACCCGTTCGCGGCGGAGCAACGATCAAAGCACGCTGGCCCTTACCGATCGGTGTCACCAGATCGATGACGCGTGCCGCGATGCGTTCCGGGTCGCTGTCGATCTCCATCGTCAGCTGTTCGTCCGGATAAAGGGGCGTCAGGTTGTCGAAGAAAACTTTCTCACGCGCCTGCTCGGGCGCCTCAAAGTTGATCGCCTCTACTTTGATGAGGGCGAAATAACGCTCGCCTTCCTTCGGCGGACGGATCTGTCCAGAGACGGTGTCGCCGGTGCGCAGGTCAAATTTGCGGATCTGCGATGGCGAAACGTAGATGTCGTCCGGGCCCGGCAGGTAGTTATATTCCGGTGCGCGCAAGAAACCGAAACCGTCCGGAAGCGTCTCCAACACGCCCTCGCTAAAGATAAGCCCGCTCTTCTCGGTCTGCGCCGCGAGGACCTTAAAGATAAGCTCCTGCTTACGCATCCCGCTTGCGCCCTCGATGCCCATCTCCTTTGCGATATGGGTGAGTTCGCTGATGGACATGTCCTTCAGCCCGGCGAGGTCAAGCTTAACGTCCTCTGCCGGTGCCTTGCCGTTCGACTTTGCGGGCGGCGCCGTTTCGGCCGATTCGGCTGGGGTGTTTTCGGTTTCGCCGTCAGCGGTCACTTCGACCTCGTCGGCTTCAGCGGCCTTCGTTCTTCGGCCCTGAGTGGTTTTAGTTGGCATGATAAGTTAGAAGGAAATCCTTCGTGTCCTGCGTTATATTAGAAATTTGCAATTTTCCCGCGCATCTTACGCGACAGATAGGGCTAGTTTTGAAAGGCGGAGAAAATCGTACGGATCGTATGTAGTAAGCCGTGAATTGGACCCTTTGGCCCTAAAAGAAACCCTGAACTAAAGGGATATCTTAATATTTACACCATTCGGGCGGGTCAGGTCAACCACAAAATCAAGTTTTTCTCATCGCCGCATCAAGCTCTGTCAAAACCTCGTCACGTCCGCGGCCTGTTACTGACGAGTATGCGATGATATTGGCATCCTTGAGCACCTTTCGTGCGTTTGCCAGTGTACGTTGAAGTTCGTTATTCGACAGCTTGTCAGACTTCGTGGCCACTACGACGTGCGGCTTGTTGTGATGAATGAGCCACTCGTTTAGTTGCAGATCGAGCGCCGTCGGCGGATGGCGCGAATCGACAAGCTGCACGCACAGGGCAAGCTCGTCACGCTCGGCAAGGTACTCCTCCGCCATCACGCCCCAGTCGCTTCGCATGGTTTTCGACACCTTAGCGTAGCCATAGCCCGGCAGGTCCGCAAAATAGAATTGCTCGTTAATTAAGAAGAAATTAATGCTCTGTGTGCGTCCGGGCGTGTTCGACGTGCGAGCGAGGCCCTTGCGTTGCAGAAGCGAGTTGATGAGTGAAGATTTCCCGACATTCGAGCGGCCCAGAAACGCGATCTCGGGCCGGCCGTCGTGCCGCCAATGTGCGCGCTCAAATGCGCTGTAGACGAATTCAGCTGACGTGATCTTCACGCCGACTGGGCCATTTCGGCACGGGCCTGCATCCAGCGTTTCATTGTCTCTCGACGCTGGGCCAGGTTGTCGAGAGCATTTTGCTGCCGCATGATGAGATCATCCATGTGCTTGAGGTAGTTCGGATTTCCGAGCTTTTCACGCATCTCTGCGACGTAGGGCTGTATCTTTGAGAAAACGACCCAGATCTCACCCGCCGAGTCGAAGAACATATCCTCATCGATCGCCCCGCGGTTCACGAAGCTAGCGGCCATGTCCCAATACGTCGAGACCATGCGATACTTCGCGCTCGTCTCAGGGTCGATCATCGTCTTGAGGACCTCATCCGAGCTCTCGGGAAAGAACGAGATAAACCAGTTACGGGCCTCGCGCATCTTCTCCTCACGGCGGAGGTCGTAGAGCTTCATTATCAGTTCGGCTGATGCTTCTCTATTCATCTTGGCACTCCTAATTATTCAACCGCTGCGGTGATATCGGCCGACGTCGCGTCGGGATTCCAAACTTGCGGCGTGTCGAGCTGTTCAGCCGCGACATCAGACTCAAGGGCAAACTTGAGAACCTCATCGATGGTGTCGACGACGTGAATAGTCAGTTCGTCTCGCACCTCCTCAGGCACGTCGGCGAGGTCTTTTTCGTTCTCTTTCGACAGAATGAGCGTCTTTAGTCCGAAGCGATGCGCCGCGAGCAGCTTCTCCTTCACGCCGCCGATGGGCAGCACCTTGCCGCGTAACGTGATCTCACCGGTCATAGCGACGTCGTGACGAGCAGGCTTTCGCGTAAGTGCGGAAACCATCGCGGTTGCCATCGTGATGCCGGCGGACGGGCCGTCCTTCGGGATCGCTCCCTCGGGCACGTGAATGTGCAGGTCCTTTTCTTTGAAATCCGCAGGGTCGATGCCGAGGTCTTCGGCACGCGTACGTACACAGGTCAACGCGGCCTTCGCCGATTCCTGCATCACCTCGCCGAGTTTGCCGGTGAGTGTGACGTCGCCCTTACCCTTGACCAATGTCGCCTCGACCTGCAGCACGTCGCCGCCGACCTCGGTCCATGCGAGGCCGTTGACGAGGCCGATCTCGCTTTTGCGTGCGATGTCCTGTTTGCGGAATCGAATGGTCCCGAGCAGTTCCCTGACCTTCTCCGCATCGATAACGACGCGGAACGTGTCCTTTGACTCCGCCGCGACGAACTGCCGCGCGATCTTCCGCAAACACGAGCCGATCTCGCGTTCGAGGTTGCGAACACCAGCCTCGCGAGTGTAATGACGGATGGTCTCGAGAATGCCGTCGTCTGTGAATGTCACACGGTTGCAGTCGATGCCGCTGTTCTCGCACTGTTTCGAGATCAGATGCCGCTTGGCGATCTCGAGCTTTTCACGCTCGGTGTAGCCCGAGAGGTTCAGTATCTCAAGCCTGTCCTGCAGCGGCGCGGGAATGGTGTGCAGCACGTTCGCGGTTGCGATAAAGAACACGTGCGACAGGTCGTAATCGATGTCCAGATAATGATCGCGAAACGCCGAGTTCTGCTCGGGATCCAACACCTCGAGCAACGCCGCCGATGGGTCCCCGCGAAAATCGCGCCCTAGCTTATCGACTTCGTCCAGCAGCATCACCGGATTCGTCGTGCCCGCGCGCTTCATTAGCTGAACGATCTGTCCCGGCATCGATCCGATGTACGTTCGCCGGTGGCCGCGGATCTCAGCTTCGTCATGTACGCCGCCGAGTGCGAGACGGACGAACTTGCGTCCCGTCGCACGTGCGATCGATTTGCCTAACGAGGTCTTACCAACGCCGGGTGCTCCGACAAAGCAGAGGATCGTCCCCTTAGGATTTTTGACCAGCTGCCGAACGGCGAGAAATTCCAGGATGCGCTCCTTGATCTTCTCCAGCCCGTAGTGGTCCTCATTCAATATCTCTTCCGCATGGCCCAGGTCTTCGAGTTCGTCGCTTCTCTGCTGCCACGGCACGTTGATCAGCCAGTCAAGATATGTCCGCGACACGGTGCTCTCGGCCGACATCGGCGGCATCGATTCGAGGCGGGCGAATTCCTGCATCGCCTTCTCGGTCGCCTCCTCGGTCATACCGGCGTCGACGATCTTCTTTTTCAGGTCCTCTAGCTCGGCCTTTTCGTCCTTGCGGCCGAGTTCCTTGTGGATGGCCTTGATCTGCTCGTTCAGGTAATACTCACGCTGATGCTTGTCCATCTGCTTCTTGGTGCGCGCGTGAATATTACGGTCCATCTGCCGCTTTTCGATCTCAGCCTCGAGCACCTCGGTGAGTCTTTGCAGACGTTCCTGCACGGAGAACGTCTCGAGCAATTCCTGTTTTTCCAGAACGTCGATCTTCAGGTGCGACGCCATCGAGTCAGCGATCTGCCCCGCGGTTACGCCGCGCAGGCTCGCGTGCAGCGCGTCTGAATACGCGTCAGGCGACATCCTCAGGAATTGCTCGACTAGACTGTGCACTTTCTGCAGCAGGCCGTCCGTTCGGTAGCCCGATTCATCGGTACTGCCGACGCGGCGTACGTAGGCGTAGAACATCCCGTCCGCTTCCTGCTCGACGCGCACCGACCGGCCGCGGGTCTGCCCCTCGACCACGACCTTGATCTGGCCGTTCTCGAGCCGCTGGGCCTGCAGGATCCGTCCCAGCGTGCCGACGGCAAATACCTGGTCCGGCGTCGGCTCGTCGATCGTCGCGTCGTGCTGTGTCGCGAGAAAGATCTGCCGCTCGCCCGCCATCGCCTGTTCGAGAGCCTTAACGGACGAATTACGGCCGATCTTGAACGCGACCTTGGTGAAAGGAAAAATAACTACGTCGCGTATCGGGACCATCGGAAAACGCTCAATATCCGAGGGCATCTGATCTGTAAATTCCTGCATAGCGGTTGGGGAACTTCCGCCTCGAAGTGGCGCGGTTCTGGGACCGGGATCGAGTTATCGGAATAATTCTATTTACGCAAAATCACCCGCCAAAAGCAATAGTGATGTTCGCTGCTGAAAAAACTCGGTCTGTCTTGTGTTCTATAAAGGTTCATTTGAGCCGGAATTTTAGAATTATCGGCTATTGCATGTATGCCGGCGGCGACGTCGGCGTCCGGCCCGTTTTGTCGGGCTCCAGGACGTTGTTCGCGGGTTCGATCTGCGCTATGATTCGCGCGAAAAAATAAGACTAAATACTACCGATTTTTGTCTAAGAGAGAAGGGGAACCGAACTTAATTCAGGAGAATATAGCAATGTTTACGACACGCCTTTTTGATCGTGCTCGCAGATGGGTTTTTCTGGCAGCGCTCGGCTGCGCAGCGGCTGTGTGGTTCGCTGCGCCGGTCGTGCTTGAAACGACGCGAACACAGGCCCAAGCAGGGACCGTCCCTTCCCTTCACGCCCCGCTTATGGCTCTCGCAGGCCCGAGCATCATGTGGGGCTCGGCGTTCTACGGGCCGACAAACGCTGCCGATCGCGTGCTGCGCGTGGACGCAGCAAACCTCGATCCCAATACCTCGGCCCCTCATATCGTCTTTTTAAACGACGTCGAGATCGGCCATATGACCCGGAACACGGTCGCAGGCAATCAATGGAGGCTATTCCTGACGACTCTCAACGGCGGCAACGTTCCGTTTGTGGTCGCGGGTGACGTCTTACAGATCAGAAACGGGTCGATGGTCGAACTAACCGGCGTCTTTGGCCCGGCGCCGTCGCCGACACCTCCCCACTCGCCAACGCCCCACTTGTCTCCGACGCCTCAACTGTCGCCAACGCCTGTCGGCTCCCCGGTGCCGCCGGTTCAGCTCTGGGCAGAACTCACGGGCGACCCGATCGACGGCGTAACGCCGCGCGGCATGGCAAGGTATTTCTCGGGCGGCCCAGGCGGCGGCACGAACACCGCGTTCCGCACGCTTAACGTTTGGGTCTCGTATGTAAACCTGCCGAACGGCACGCCGATGCAGGTCGTCGTTGACGGAGTTCCTGCGGGAGGCTTCATGCTTCATAACCGCGCAGGACAGTGGGCCTGCGGCATGAACGCAACACCTGTCCCGTGCCCGGTCGTGACGAACGGTTCGACGGTCGAGATCCGAAGCGGCAATGCGACGCGTCTCGCCGGCACCTTCTCAAATGTGCCGCCGACGCCTGGACCGACACCGAGCGTGACGCCGACACCGACCAGCACGCCGCATCCGCCGCGAACATTCCGGGCGAATCTCACGGGCGAACAGGTCGTCCCGCCGGTTACCACACCCGCACGCGGTATCGGAATGGTAAATCTAATGCCGGCAGCGACAGTCAACACAATGCGTATAGGCGTATGGCTGCATCAGCGTGACCTCTCGAGTGCCGTAACCTCGCGGACCATCAACGGGCCGGCCGCGGCGGGAGAGAACGGCCCGGTGATCTTTACGCTGGCAACTAATCCCGCACCGACGCCCGGAACGAACGGCATGCTGCAGTTCTTTAACGTCACGGCCGAGCAGCTCGCTCAGCTTCGTGCCGGACTGTGGTATTTCAATGTCGCCACCGTTAACAACCCCGATGGCGAGATACGCGGGCAGATACTGTCGGCAAATCACCGCAGCGACTTTAACGGCGACGGTGCCTCTGACATCGGCGTAATGCGTACATTGTCAGACGCGCCCGACAATGCGGCGAACGTCTGGTATGTGCTCAACAGCGGCGACAACACAGTCACGTCCATTGCCATCGGACGCCCCGGCGACATCAACGTCCAGGGCGACTACGACGGCGACGCGACTGCTGACGTAGCGATGTTCACACCGGCGACCGGCATCTGGCAGATCCGCCGAAGCGAGACCGGCACCGTGACCGAGGTCAAGTGGGGCCAGGACGGCGACATCCCGGTCGTTGGCGACTTTGACGGAGACGGCCTGAACGATCCGACCGTGTTCCGTCCGTCAAACGGAGTCTGGTACGTCATGCGAAGCCGTGACGGCGGCTTTACCGTCCTACAGTGGGGCAGCGAGGCCGATCGCCCCGTCTCGGGCGATTTCGACGGTGACGGTGTCAATGACCTTGCGGTGTTCCGCCCGTCGAACGGCACCTGGTACATCCGGCGAAGCTCGAACGGTTCACTTTTCGCCATGCAGTGGGGAATGAATGGGGATCGTCCGGTCTCTGGCGACTTTGACGCCGACGGTACCACCGACATCGGTGTTTACCGTCCGTCAACCGGCATTTGGTAC